>DTXA01000111.1 GCA_012962735.1 Candidatus Latescibacterota bacterium | reverse complement strand
GGGTTTAACGACCACCTCGGGGAGCCTCCATATTTCGCTCAGGGCGCATTCGTCGTGGGAATAAGGTTCCATAAGATCCTCGTCCCTGACCACCTGCCCCTCAACTATCCCCTTCAATAGGGCCAAAATCCTATCGTCCACCTTACGGAACATCCCTTCCCCCTTTCCTACGCTGTCCGTCCCATATATCGGAAGATGCAACCAATATAATCTTTCAAGTCTCTTATATCGTCCTGGATTATCCGAAAGACCCTCCGATCGTCCACCCTACCGTACAGATGCACTAAGAGGTTGCGGAACCTCGCCATCTGTGCCAGCCGATCGGCCAGCTCTTCCGAAACAACCCCAGCCTCTCCCAAGACCGCGAAACAATCTGCATAATCGGAAGGGGTCCGCATACCTAGCCTAGCGACAATATGTCGACACAGGTCTATAGCTGCCTCCATCGCTACTATAAGAGTGTACTTCGCATTTCCGACTCGCTCTGGGTTACTTAAGAATTCCTCCTCACCCATTCGAGCGTAACCCTCCAGTGTATGGAGGGCCTGAGTCATATCACCAGCCAATTTGGCCACCTTTGCCTCATTAATCTCCACTCACCAGCTCCCTCAGGTACTCCTTTAGAAAGGGTCGGAAGTCCCAGTATGCATCCCAGGTTCGCTCTAAAAAATCCAGCCGTCCTTCCTCGTCACGGCACACCAATACCTCCCCTTTACAGGCGGAGAACTGAAAAGGCAAAGGGGCATCGTTCAGAACCTGCACGTCCACAGGCAGCCTCAAACTTTTAGTAAGAGTTACACCGAGCCTTATAGCATACCATACTGGGTCCTCCACCATCCCTTTTTCCACGAAAACCGCGACATCTACATCCCGAAACGGTAGTCCCTCCTGAAACGACCCGTGCAGATATGCGAAAACAATCTCTGGCCTCTTCTCGAGGGCCTCGGCCAGCCTCCGGGCTACCTCTCTGCGAGTTTGTTTATAAACCTTGGACTTCGGACCTTGGACCTCGGACATCTCTATTCTTCCACCTCCCTTCTCCCTTCAAACGCCCTCGTAAGCGTCATCTCGTCCGCAAGCTCTATGTCCCCACCCACTGGGAGCCCCCGGGCTATCTGGGAGACCCTTACGCCTAAGGGACGGATCAACCTGGACAGATACAACGCCGTGGCCTCCCCCTCCACCGTGGGGTTCGTGGCAAGTATAACCTCCTTTACCCCTTCCTTCAGCCGCTCCAGAAGCTCCCTTATATGTAGGCCCTCCGGCCCTATCCCGTCCAGAGGGGAGAGCACCCCACCCAACACGTGATACACCCCCCTATATACCCTCAGCTTCTCTATGGCCATCAGGTCGCTTGGCTCCTCCACCACGCAGATTTTATCGTGTTCCCTGCGGGGGTCCCTGCATATAGGGCAGGGGTCCTGTTCTGTGGTATTGAAGCATACAGAACAGTACCGCATCCGGTCCTTAAGCGCCACTATAGCCTCGGCCAGCGACAAGGCCTGCCTTCGGTCCTCCTTAAGCAGGAAGAAGGTAAGCCTCTGGGCAGTCTTCCTACCTATGCCCGGAAGTCTGGAGAACTCTGAGATCAGTCGCTCCACAGCGTCCATGTTCAGTTTGGAAGGATGATCACTTCGGCTGATGCTTAACGGTTTCGCATACCTGCTGGCCGTTCATCACCACCCACACCATCCCCCCCGCTAGCGGTGCCCTTTACCGTCTTCTCAGCCAGTGATTCCTGTACCTGGGCCAGACGCTCTTGCAGCTTCTGCGCCTGTTTGAAGAACGCCCCCATCCCCTTGGCCGTCCGACCTCCCGAGCTTATAGGTGCACGATCTCCCCATCGAAAAGCTCTATCACCTTCTGCAACATGGGGTCATCCCCGTAAGGTTTCTTCTCAGCCTCCCCCCGCACCGCCCGCACCCGGATGGGCCGGCCAAACACCTCACGCAACACCTCCTCCACCACCCTGCGCTGACGGTGTACCGCGTCCCGGTGGAAGGAGGTCCCGAAGGCCACTTCTACCACCCCGTCCTCGAACCCCTGGGGGCACCCCTCCCTCAGGAAGGCCCCGAGCCTCGGGCTGCGCCGACCCACCCTTTCCGCCACCTCCTCCCAGCGCCCCTTCAGGGCCTCTATATCCGGCCCCTCTGAGGGGGCTTTTTCCTCCTTCTCCCCCGACCCTTGCGTCTTATCGGAGGGCTCCGGCTCCCCTTCCCCCCCCAACTGGGCTTCCAAGCGGTTCAACCGGGAGAGCACGTCCTCCACCTGCATCGAAGAGAGGGCCTTAGTCATCCGCACCACACCCACCTCCAGCCGCAACCTCGGGGATGGAGATCGGGGAAGTTCGGAGGCCAGGTCCGAGGCCATCACCAGAAGTCGGGCTATGTCCTCCTCGCTCCTGAGCGCAGCCTGCTCCCTGAGGCGAACCACTTCTTCCTCCAGCAGGTCCAATCCCTCCCCCCCGACCTTCACAACCAACAGGTTCCGGAGATGCTCGGCTAACCCCTCGGCGAAGGCCCCTAAGGAGATCCCACGGTCGAGGGCCTCCTCCACTACCTCCAGTCCATTTCGGACCTCCCCTCTAAGGATGGCCTCCCCCACCCGGAAGAAAAGGTCCCCCTCCACCAACCCCAACATCTCCTGCACCGATCGAAGAGAGACCCTCCCTTCCCCGAAGGCAGCGGCCTGGTCCCACAGGCTCTGCGCGTCCCGCATGGACCCCTCCGCCTTCCTGGCCATGAGCACAAGAGCGGCCTCCTCGGCCTCTACCTTCTCCCCCCGGGAAATGAACGCTAAGTGCTCCACTATCTCCCGCACGGAAAGCCTACGGAAGTCGAACCTCTGGCACCTCGAGCGTATCGTGGGAGGTACCTGATGGGGCTCGGTGGTGGCCAAGACGAATACCACGTGGGAGGGGGGTTCCTCGAGGGTCTTCAAAAGGGCGTTGAACGCCGGTGTGGTGAGCATATGCACTTCATCTATGATGTACACCTTATACCTTCCCCCGACCGGGGCGAGCTGTGCGCTCTCCCGCAACTCCCGCACCTCGTCTATCCCACGGTTGGAGGCCCCATCTATCTCCAATACATCCATACTGCGTCCCCGGGCGATCGCCAGACACTGGGCACAGGCATTGCAGGGGGTAGGCGTGGGGCCCTGTTCACAGTTCAACGCCTTAGCTAAGACCCGGGCCACCGTGGTCTTCCCTACTCCCCTCGGGCCGGCGAAGAGATACGCATGAGCCACCTTCCCCTCCCGAAGGGCGTTCTGGAGGGTAACCCGCACGTGCTCCTGGCCCACTACGTCCTCGAACCTCTGCGGTCGCCACTTCCGAGCGCTCACGAGATACACCATATATCCCTCCAAAAAAGAAAAAACGGTCGTATACCCGTCCTCGACCCACCGTCCCGGGCCTTACAGGGGGTAACTCCGGCCAGGTCGCTCTGCGGCACACGGGAACCGCCGCCTACCGTTGCTCCCTTCCGGGCCTGGCGGGGTTCAGCAGGGCCCCGTTGCGCAGGACCTGGCCT
>DTXA01000110.1 GCA_012962735.1 Candidatus Latescibacterota bacterium | reverse complement strand
TCGCCTTTCCCTTTCTTGGGGATCGGATGGGCTATCTTCTTATAGAACTCCTTGAAGTTGAACTCCCTGTAGGTAGGGCTTTCGGGGTTATGGCACCTTGTGCAGGTTCGTTTTTTGGGGTCCTTTTCGTCCTTTTCTTTAGGCATCCTCAGCCCTGCCGCCATCGCTTTCTTCCTCTCCTTCATTATGCTGAGCTTTGAGTAGCCGCTGCCGGGGCCGTGGCACGCCTCACAGCTTACCCCGTTTTCGTTTTTGATCTTCTTCCTCAGCTTCGGTTTAGCGTCGAAGGCGGTGACGTGGCATTTGAGACACTCGGGGCTTTCCCAGGGGTTACCCTCAACGCCCGCTTTTTTAGCGAGCTCGACCGCTTTAGGGGTCTTAAGCGTGAGGAAGGCCTTGGCGTGTTTTGATTTCTGCCATTTCTCGAACTGGTTGCCCCTTTTCTCGGATCTGTGACACATCCTGCACTTCTTCATCCCCACATAGGAGTACTTCCCCTTTGAGGATTGAGCTCCCTTTTCCACGGCCGAGATTTGCAGCACCAACCCAAAGGCCAAAGCGGCGAAGATAGCACATATGAGCATCCTACGAGACATAACCATCACCTCCATACACTAGCGTAAATCACCCTGATCCATCCTCAAGACGGCCCTCTCAAAGGCCTCAACCGTTTCATCTAGAACGTCCTCATCGTGAGCGGTGGAGAGGAATATCGCCTCATAGGGGGACGGAGCGAGCATAACGCCCTCCTCCAGGAGAGCGTGGAAGAGGTTCGAGAAGAGTTTGCCGTCTGAGCTCTGAACCTCCTCCAGGTTTTCGACCCTCTCCCTCTCGGTGAAGAAGATGGAGAACATGGCCGTCTCAGCGTTGATGACGGTTGGTATCCCCTTCCTCCTGAATACCTCACCGATCTCCCTAACCAGTTTCCGGGTTCTCTCCTTCAGGAGGGGGTATGGGTTCTCCTCTTTCAGGGTTTTGAGGGCGGCTATGCCTGCGCTCATGGCGAGGGGATTTCCCGATAGCGTCCCCGCCTGATATACCCCTCCCTCCGGGGCCAAAAGCCCCATTATCTCCCTCCTGCCGCAAAAAGCGCCCACCGGGAGACCTCCTCCTATGATCTTGCCCAGGGTGATGATGTCCGGCTCGATCTTCTCTCCTGTCGAGACGCCGCCGAAGCTCACCCTGAAGCCGGTTATGACCTCGTCGAATATCAGAATCGCACCGTACTTCTCGGTCAGCTCCCTCAGCCCCTCGAGGAACCCCTCTTTTGGGGGGACGACCCCCATGTTACCCGCTATCGGCTCGACTATAACGGCCGCTATCTCCTCACCTCTCTCCCCGAAGATCTCACCTACGGCCTCGATGTCGTTGTAGGGGGCAAGGAGCGTATAGGAGGTCACTCCCTCAGGAACCCCGGGGGAAGAGGGGATGTTGAACGT
>DTXA01000109.1 GCA_012962735.1 Candidatus Latescibacterota bacterium | reverse complement strand
TAGACGATTTCGGCATCGTAGAAAAGGGCTCAAGGATGCGGTACCTTTCCGACACCTGGACGTATTACGTCTCCCACGAAAAGCCCGAAAACGAACGCCAGTACTTCTCAATACTGAAGCCCACGGGGGCCCAGGTCTTAGCCGTGGACGGGAACGGTAGGCCCTGCGTGCTGTGGAACCGGTACGGAAGGGGAGGGGTCCTGTGCTTCGCGTTCGGTGCCGAGTACTACCTCTCCAACATGCCGGATGTGTATCTGCGGGACCGGACATATAAGATTTACAAATCCTTGGCCCTTGAGGCAGGTGTCCCCTTCCCGGTTGACTGCAGGGACCCGTTCGTCGAGGTCGGCAGGCTTGTGGCCGAAGGGGAGGAGCTCGTCTTCCTGATAAACCACGAGAGGGAGCCGACAGATATAGTCGTACGCTTCGAGGAAGAGCCCCGGGAGGTGCGGGACTTCGTCACAGGACGGGCGGTCCTACAGGGAGGGCGCTACCTCCCGGACCGATTGGAGGGAAACGGGGCGAAGGTGTACTCGGCGTGCTACCGAGCCTGACCCCTTGGGGCTATAAGACGAAAGCCCCCGTGGAAATCCCACGGGGGCTTTATTCGTCCAAGGCTTCAGTACTCCGGAGGCGGAGGCGTGGTCTGCTTCTCCTTCTCCGGGATCTCAGTCACCATCGCCTCGGTGGTGAGCAGAAGCCCGGCCACGCTCGCCGCGTTCTCCAAGGCCGTGCGCACCACCTTGGTGGGGTCTATGATCCCGGCCTCCAGGAGATCGCAGAACTCGGTAGTCTCCGCGTTGAACCCGAAGGAATCCTCGCCCTGCTTCACCCTCTCCACGATCACAGCGCCCTCCATCCCGGCGTTGTTGGCTATCCAGCGGAGGGGCTCCTCAAGGGCCCTTTTAACTATGTCCACACCGATCTTCTCATCCCCTTCGGCCTCCACCTCGTCCAAGGCCTTAATCGCCCGGATGAAGGACACGCCGCCGCCCGGAACTATCCCCTCCTCCACGGCCGCCCTCGTAGCGTGAAGGGCATCCTCCACCAGGGCCTTGCGGTTCTTCATCTCGCTCTCGGTGGGAGCGCTTGTGCTACCTGAATGGCCCGCTCAGCTAGCCCCTCGGTTTCGG
>DTXA01000108.1 GCA_012962735.1 Candidatus Latescibacterota bacterium | reverse complement strand
GCAACGAGGGGGTACCTGCCTTCATTTAGGAATATAATATCTCCCGACCATCTGCGCAAGAAATCTATACAATGCCTCCCCGCGCACTCTGTTGGCCTGCCGCCCGTAGGTTAAGGAGCGAGCATCCCCCGGCCTTTCCTTCATAGCCCGATCCAAAAAAATGGGCTATGATGGTTCTGTACTCCACCACAACCTACCCCGCCGTCATTATGGAAGATCGGACCTCTCGGTCGGAGTCTTGACAGGTCCCTGGAAAAAGGTTATACTTAAGGATGTAACACGAAAATTGATGGAGTAACAACAAAGGAGAGGTCGGATGAGCTGTCGGGTGGTGCTTCCCTTTACGGCCATAGTCGGACAGGAGAGGCTGAAGAAGGCCCTGCTCCTCAACGCGGTGAACCCAAACCTGAGGGGCGTCCTCATAAGGGGGGAGAAGGGGACTGCCAAGTCCACTGCTGTAAGGGCGTTGGCTGAACTCCTTCCTGAGATAGAGGTCGTCACCGACTGTCCCTTCAACTGCCATCCTGGGGACCCTGGCCTTCAGTGCGAGTCCTGCAGGAGGAGGTACGAAGGTGGGGAGGAGCTGCCTTCCGCGAAGCGCAAGATGAGGGTCGTTGACCTCCCGCTCGGGGCCACTGAGGACAGGGTTGTGGGCACCTTAGACATAGAGAGGGCCCTTAGGGAGGGGATAAGGGCGCTCCAGCCCGGGATATTGGCGGAGGCGAACCGGGGGATCCTGTACATAGACGAGATAAATCTTCTGGACGACCACCTGGTGGACGTACTTTTGGACGCTGCCGCCATGGGGGTGAACATCATAGAGCGGGAGGGGGTTTCCGTCTCCCACCCCTCTAAGTTCATCCTGGTCGGAACCATGAACCCCCAGGAGGGGGAGCTTCGACCCCAGCTTCTGGACCGGATAGGGCTTCAGGTGGACGTCGAGGGGATAAAGGAAGTGTCCCAAAGGGTGAGGATAGTCGAGGTCGTGGAGGAGTTCGAGGCGGACCCAATCGCCTTCGTCCGCAAGCACATCCCCGAGCAGAGGAAGCTACAGGAGCGGATCCTCAAGGCCCAGGCCCTGCTGCCGAAGGACGCTCTTCTCGGACGTGGAGGCCTTGGGGCGCATGCTCGGAAGGGAAGGAGCAGCGGAGGAGCTCATAGGCTTTTACCG
>DTXA01000107.1 GCA_012962735.1 Candidatus Latescibacterota bacterium | reverse complement strand
CAGAAGGTCTGCCACAGCCCCCGACCGAAGCTTGTGCTACCTGCACCTATGAGCACAACCTTGACCAAAATATCTGAGCGAAGCGAAGAACTTTTGAGGGTTATATATGAGGGGCCACAGGCCCAGGCCTATGGCCCCTCGACCTCAGATGCGTCCTAAGATAGCTTCTTTAAAAGTTCGTCTATCTCCGCCTGGAGCTTCCCGGTGTCCTCCCAGGTCTGGCGCACGAACTTGTCCTCCTCCGCCGAGGTGTGGGCCTCGGCGTAGTCCGGGATAATCCTAGCGCCCCTCCTGTCGTCCTTGCGTTTGGACTCCTCCACATCCTGGGCCACCTTCTCCTGCATCTCCCGGAGCATCTCCAGCAGTTCGGGTATCTCCTTGCCCGGTAGCTCCTCGGCGAGGGTCCTGCGCTGGTGCTCCCACTTGGGGTCCGAACTGGGAGCCTCCAGAAGGCCCTCCACCCCCCTCCCTTCGGAGAGCATCCGTTCAACCTGCTCCTTGAGCCCCAACAGGGCGTAGTACCGGATGTAGAAGGTATACGCCTCGATGGCGGGCTTCCGGCTCCTCTCCAACATGTAGTTCTTGCCCAGCCCGGGGATGTCCTTATCGGTGTAGACTTCCCTGACCTCCCTGACCTCCTGGAGCCTCCTCCTGGCTTCCTTCATCAGGTCCACGGTGTCCGGCCGGAAGACATCGAACACGAACTTGGTCCTACGCGCCTTATTGCGGTCCTTGAACTTGCCTTCGTTGCGCCTCAATGTAAATATGTTGTCCGTAAGCAGCCATGCGGGTACGATCTCGTTGTAAGCCGGCGAGATGCTCGAGTACACCGCCGCAGGTGTGTTGACTAAGGAGAAGGGGAAAGATATCTTCTGGGGCAGGGTGGTGACCCCGGTGGCGAATATCGAGTACGGAGCCTCGGTGAAGTTCGCCGGGAACTTGATGTTGACCCCTAACCCGAAGAAGGTCCCTTCTCCGGGCCAGATCTCCTGGTCCGGGGCCTTGGAGGTATGGTTGCTCCCCACGTTGGCTCCGTATCCCACGTTCCCCTTGCCCTCCGGCCAGAAGGCCGCTATGAGAAGGGCCTGGTGGTGGAACCCCACAAACGGCCCCAAAAGGGAAGCTGTCACCTCACCTTCGGCCACCCCGGTGTTGGGCCCTATTAGGGATTCCGTCACCTTGCCATGTCGCTCCACGTGGGAGTGTTCGGTCAGGACCGACGTATCCACAATAGCCATAGAGGTCACCTCGCACCCCCACTGCACCACCGAGGAGACCACGTAGGCCCCGTCCGATATCTCCACAGACTCTTCCTCGTTGCTGAGGATGGTGGTGTTCTTCACCGTGCGGGCATTATCGATCACGGCGTACGGGCCCACGTACACCCCCTCCACCCGTCCGGTGTTGAGGACCTGCGCTCCCTTCTCTATCACCCCGTAGTCCGAGGTGGCCTTCTCCACGTACTCCTTCACCGCCTCCTCGTACCCAGAGAGCATCTCCTTGTCCCCCCTGTAGGACGCCACGGTCTCGGCCACGGCCACGTCCATCTCAGCATAGGTCAAAACCTCCCGACCGCCGGTCTCTATGGCGATAGGCAGCTCTTCCCCGTTGCCGAAGGAGGTCCCAGGCTCGGCCACCACGGTCCCGCACCCGAACACCACAGCCCCCTCCCGCACCACATACCGGGACAGCAGCTTTACGTCCTGCACAAGGGCGTCGTCTCCGATATACGAGTCCACCACCGTACTGTTGTACATTCCGCAGGGGAGCTTCGCCCCTCCCACCGAGACCGTCCCCTCGAACCTCCCCAAGGCCACATCCCCCGAGAACCGGGAGTTTCTCACCCTGTCCGGGTTGAACCCCTCCGCCACACGCACCCTCGACCAGTCCTCGGCCGTATTCCCGTTGCGCTCCAATTGGACTATCTGCTCCCAGGTCAGTGGCAGGGCCTGGACTCCGTCTAAGGCGTACGCCTCAGGACTCTCCTTGACCTGGGAGACGGCTTTCAAGAACTCCGAGGTCGTTATAGCCTCCCGCACTTTCCCGACGGCGTCCACCTTCGCCATCTTCATCCTCCTTCTGTTTCCAATGAACAAGATCAGAAAAAACTTAAGGGGGAAGGGCTGCCCCCTCCCCCGTTCCTTCAACCTCCGTAGAATTCTTGGATCATCTTCTCCGCATGGAGATAGTACTCTCTACGTTTCAGCTCGCTCGCCGCTTCTTCGTCCAAGACGACGATCACGTCCGGGTGGAGCTGCAGGGCCGAAGCCGTGATCTGGGAGGTCACCGGGCCCTCGATGGCCTGGGCCACTACCTTGGCCTTCTTCTTCCCGTTGGCCAGCAACATCAGCCGTTTGGCCTCTAAGATGGTCCCCACGCCCATGGTGATGGCGTATCTGGGGACGTCCTCCTCCTTCTCGAAGAACCGGGCGTTGTCCTTGATGGTCTGTTCGTCTAAGGCGACCAGACGGGTCCGGGAAGCCAACGAGGACCCAGGTTCGTTGAAGGCTATATGCCCATCACCGCCGATCCCCAGGACCTGAATGTCTATCCCTCCGACCTCCTTGATCATCCGCTCGTAGCTCTCACAGTACGCCTTCACGTCCTTGGCAAGGCCGCTGGGCACGCGGACCCGATGGGGCGAGACGTTAATGTGCTTGAAGAGATTCTCCTGCATGAAGTAGTAGTAACTCTGCTCGTGGTCGGGAGGAAGGCCGTAGTATTCGTCCAAGTTGAATGTAGTCACCAGCGAGAAGTCGAGCCCCTCCTCCTTATGCATCCGGGTGAGCTCCTTGTACATACTTACAGGAGTGCTCCCCGTAGCTAAGCCCAACACGCAGTCGGGCTTGTTGCGCACAAGCTCCGCCACGAACTGGGCGGCCCTCTTGCTCATCGCCTCATAGTCCTTTTCGATGATGACCCTCATTCCTCACTCCTTTCCCCTATGGGTTACCCTTGATCCTCTATGGTTGAATGGCTGCCCCCCGAGGACTCGAACCTCGATAACCGGATCCAGAGTCCGGCGTGTTGCCAATTACACCAGGGGGCAGCGGTGACT
>DTXA01000106.1 GCA_012962735.1 Candidatus Latescibacterota bacterium | reverse complement strand
GAAAAAGGTCTGTCAATTCCTTGGGTTAGTAGTAAACCCATAATAAAAGCACCCCAAGCATTAAATGGTATTAAAATAGAAGAGGGACTGGAGAAGGTGGAGTTCATAGCGGTCAATACCGACCTGCAGGCTTTAGAGGGGTGCAGGGCTCCCATAAAGGTGCAGATCGGCGCCAACGTGACACGTGGCCTGGGAGCGGGTGCCCTCCCGGAGCTTGGGAGGAAGTCCATAGAGGAGGACAGGGCCCAGGTGGCGGAATACTTGGCCGATGCGGATATGGTGTTCATCACCGCGGGCATGGGAGGGGGGACGGGCACGGGGGCCGCGCCCGTCATCGCGGAGATCGTCAGGGAGGCTGGGGCCCTGACTGTGGGCGTGGTCACTAAGCCTTTTCTCTTCGAGGGGAAGAAGCGTATGCAGAACGCAGAGGAGGGCATAAGGGAACTTAGAGGCAAGGTGGACACCCTCATCGTGATCCCCAACCAGCGCCTCCTCTCCATCGTCTCCAAGGACACCACCCTGAAGGAAGCCTTCCGGATGGCTGACGAGGTGCTCTTCCAGGCCACGAGGGGCATATCCGACCTTATCGTCATACCCGGCCTTATCAATTTGGACTTCAACGACGTACGGACAGTTATGGAAAACGGCGGGGATGCCCTCATAGGCATGGGGTCCGCCCAGGGGGAGAACAGGGCGGTAGATGCGGCACGCGCTGCCATATCCTGCCCCCTTTTGGAGGACATGTCCATATTTGGGGCCAAGGGGGTCCTTGTGAACATCTCCGGGGGGGAGGACCTGACATTGACGGAGGCCGGCGAGGCCATGGACCTCATCTACGAGGAGGCAGGGGAGGAGGCGAACGTCATCTTCGGGGTGGTCTTGGACGACGAGCGTTTCGGGGATACTGTTTCGGTTACGGTGATCGCCACGGGATTCGACCACTCCGCTGGCAGAAGGGGAGCGGTAGAACTCCCACAGGATCAGGAAGAAGCCGAGGTGCCGGCCTATATGAGGAGGGGGAAACCGGGTGAGGAGAGGAGGGATCGAGTCCCGGAGGGCGACTTGGATTACCCCGCCTTCCTCAGAAGACGGCCCAGGAGGCAAAGGGAGTGAACAGGAGGGAACTTCTGCGAAGGGAAGGGGGTAGGGGTGTAAGTCCTGGAACCGAAGGTCCCCGAGTGACTTTAGCTTATCCCAACACCTACGAAGTGGGGATGGCCAATCTCGGGTTCCAGCAGGTGTTTCGCCTTCTCAACGAGGAAGTGGGACTGAGGACCGAACGGGCGTTCTACGAAGGAGCGTCCGTTTTTTCTTTGGAATCCGGCCTCCCCCTGAGGGCCTTCGATGTAGTGGCGTTTTCCCTCCCCTTCGAAGGGGACCTCACCAACCTCATAACAGCCCTGCACGAAAGCGGAATAGAGCCGCTCTCCTCTCGCAGGGAGCGGCCTTTGGTCGTGGTGGGGGGGATGTGCGCCTTCCTTAACCCCGAGCCCGTAGTCCCGTTTGCGGACCTCTTCGTCGTGGGCGAGGCTGAGGCTGTACTGCCGGAATTGGGGAGCAAGCTTAAGGAACTCTGGGGGAAGCCCAAATCCAAACTCTTGGATGACCTCTCCGATGTCCCGGGGGTCTACGTTCCCGGTATCTCGGGGGAGGTGAGACGGGCCTGGGCCGAGCTGAGGACCGCCGAGCCTTTGTCCCCCATAGTGCCGGCTCGAGGGGCTTTTGGGAGGATGGTGTTGGCCGAGGTGGGCCGGGGGTGTGGCAGAGGATGTAGGTTCTGTGCAGCTGGCTTCGCCTACAGGCCGGTCAGGGTGCGGTCGGCTGAGGAACTGATGGATGCCTTGGAGGGATATCCTACCCCTGTGAGGAGGGTGGGCCTTATGGGAGCAGCGGTGTCCGACCATCCTGAGCTTGAAGCCATCTGTAGGGAACTCGTAAAAAGGGGATGGGAGCTTGCCACCTCCTCCTTCCGGGCGGATATGGTTACCAAGGAGCTAGTGGAAGCCCTCGTGAAAGGAAAAGTCCGCACCCTGACGCTCGCGCCGGAGGCCGGGACCGAACGCTTGAGAAAGGCTATCCGGAAGGGCCTGAGTGAGGAAGACCTCCTCCGGGCAGCACATATCGCCGGGACCGGAGGGATAAAAAGGCTCAGGCTCTATGCTATGATAGGGCTTCCGTCCGAGGGGGAAGACGACGTCAGGACCCTGGCGGATCTCGTAAAGGAGATGGCCAGGGCCTTTCGGTCCGAAGGAGGAATGGAGGTAGGCCTTACGGTCCAGCCCTTCGTGCCCAAGCCCGCCACCCCATTCCAGTGGGCGCCTATGGCCGAGGAAAGGGTCCTGAAGGAACGGGCCCGCTTGTTGGAGAAGCATCTGAGGGGGAATGGAGTCTCCCTGGCAAGGATGGCGGTCAGAAGGGCCCTGCTTCAGGGGGTCCTGTCCATCGGCGACCGGAGAGCGGGGATGGCGGTCTACTACCACGTCGTAAGGAGGTTAAGTTGGCGGGAGGCCTGGCGGAAGGCGGGCTGGGACCCGGGGGCGCTCCACAGGGAAAGGAAAGAGCTCCTGCCCTGGGACTTCGTGAAGCACACGACGGATAGGGATTTCCTATGGAAGGAATGGAAAAGGACTGTGAGCCTCGAAGGGGAAGATTTCGCCGAGCAGAGGGGGTCGTAGCGCCCGATATTGCGATGGGCCAGGTTCCCCTTCTATCACAGTTACTGATCTTTCGTGGGGTTGGTTGCTCCCCATCAAGTGTTGCTAAACGACGCTCAGACTCTCCGCAAGCCTCTTCTCGGGGCATCCCTGAACGAGAGGCGCAGGGGCACCCCCTCGAACCCGAACGTCTCCCTCAGCCGGTTCTCTAAAAACTTCCCGTAGGATTTCGGCAGGAACTTCGTCCTCCTGCCGAGGAAGACGAAGCTCGGGGGACATATCCCCGTCTGGGTGATGTACATCAGGTTCACCGGACGGCCCTTCACGCTGGGGGGAGGCAGGTGTCGCTTTACTTCCTCCAAGAATTCGTTTAGCTCGGATGTGGGGACCCGTCTGCTCCGGTTGCATGCCACCTGCAGGGCCATCTCCACCGCCCGGTTTACCCTTATCCCCTTTAGGGCCGATGTGAAGACCAGGGGCGCGTGGGCGGCGAAGGCGAATTCCTCCCGCACGGCCTCCTCGTATGCTTGCACCGGCACATTCCTCGGGGCAAGGTCCCACTTGTTCACCGCCAGGACCACCCCTTTGCCGGCGTCTAAGGCATATGAGACAGCGCGCTTGTCGGTATCCGTAGGGCCCATAGGTCCATCCAAGATCACGATCGCCACGTCGCATCGGTCTACGCTTCTGAGGGTCCTCATCAGGGCGTAGAACTCAACCCCACGGATCTTTCGGGGCTTGCGCCTGAGTCCTGCGGTGTCCACAAGGACTATCTTCTCCCCCCCGAACTCCACCTCAGTGTCCACTGGGTCCCTTGTGGTGCCCGGCTGTTCGTGGACTAAAGACCTCTTCTGCCCTAAAAAGGCGTTCACGAAGGAGGACTTCCCCACGTTAGGCCTCCCCACCACGGCTATCCGCACCGCCTCAACAGGCTCCTCGGGAGGGGTCTTTGGGAGCATAGCCACCAGCCGGTCCAACAGGTCCCCCGTGTTCCGGCCTGTGAGGGCTGAGACCGGGAAGGGCTCGCCAGCTCCAAGGCCGTAGAAGAGGCTGACCTCCGGGTCCCTCCGGGCGTTGTCCACCTTGTTGACCACCAAAAGGAACGGCCTTTCCCTGCGAAGGAGCAGACGGGCGAGTTCCGCATCCAAATCCGTTATCCCCGTTTCTATATCCACCAAAAACAGCACCAGGTCCGCCTCCTGAATAGCCAGCAGGGCCTGCTCTCGCACCGCAGCCTCTATTCCCTCATCCGCATGTGGCAGGAATCCGCCCGTGTCCACCAAGAGGAACCTTTTCCCCTCCCACTCCATCTCCCCGTATATACGGTCCCTTGTGACCCCCGGCTCGTCGTCCACAACCGCTATTCGTTTCCTTAGCAAGCGGTTGAAAAGCGAGGACTTTCCTACATTCGGACGTCCAACTATCGCCACAACGGGTTTGGGCATATTCCCCACCTCTTCCTCCTCGGGGACCTCCTCCCCAGCGGAAAGGTAAAACTCATCCGATGCGAAGACGAACCTGCTGCCCAACT
>DTXA01000105.1 GCA_012962735.1 Candidatus Latescibacterota bacterium | reverse complement strand
CTATAGCACGGGCGCTCGCCCACGAGCCCGAACTCCTCTTGGCCGACGAGCCCACCGGCAACTTGGACAGGGAAGCTGCTGAGGAGGTGTTGGAACTTTTAGAGGAGGTACACCGGAGGGGGACGGCCATAGTGTTGGCCACCCATATGTGGGAACTCGCCGGGAGATGGGCCTTCCGGAGGATATGGCTTGAGGAGGGCAAGATCGTCCGGCAGGAGCTAAGCTCTGCGGGGGAATAATGGGGGATCTAGGGGAATTTGCCCCTATGGCCCTGTCCGCTCCGTTCGTGATCGTAGGGTGATGCGCACGCCCGAGGAAGCAAGCAGTCCTGGTCGAGCGGGCGTTAGGGGAGAGCTTATGGGCCTTCTGCTGGCGGCGCTTTCGGTGCAGTTAGTACTCAACGGGGGCGCTCAGGTGTATCCCGGGATCATCGACCCGAAAGGTGGTGAGATTTACTGATGCGCTCCAAACGGGCCTTATTGGGCATCCTGTTGGTCGTTCTGCTGGTCTTTGGGCTTTCGGCCTACAGGAGGTCTGCATCCGACCTGGCCCTGAAGCTCAGGGTGCTGAACGAAGTATTGCTGCTGGTGCGGGAGAAGTACGTGGAGGAGGTGAGCCCCTCCGAGCTGATGGAGGGGGCCATAGAGGGGCTTTTAGAGAAGCTGGATCCCCACTCGGAATACCAGAGCCCGGAAGAGCGGGCCAGGATGACGGAACGCCTCCGGGGGGATTACGAAGGGATCGGGATAGCGTTCGAGGTCCGCAAGGGGATACTCACCGTCATCTCCCCTATAGAGGGAGGACCTTCATATAAGCTCGGTATCAAGGCCGGGGACCAGATAGTGAAGATAGATGGGAGGTCGGCCGTAGGGATCAAAGAGCGAGAGGTGTTCGAGCGACTGCGGGGTCCGAAGGGGACGAAAGTCCACGTCTCCATCCGCCGGGCCGGGGTGGACAGCCTCTTGGAGTTCACCATCGTGCGGGACCGGGTCCCCATCCGCAGCGTGCCGTATGCATATATGCTGCGGCCGAGCATTGGGTACGTGCGCATCACCCGCTTTGGGAGTCGCACCGGGGAGGAGCTCGAGGTTGCCCTGGATAGCTTAGAAGCTAAGGGAATGCAAAAGCTGCTCTTGGACCTGCGGGCAAATGCGGGCGGGCTGCTGACCGCTGCCATAGAAGTGGCGGAGAAGTTCCTCCCCAAAGGATATGTCGTGACCTACACCAAAGGTAGGGATCCAGGGGTAAACGAGCAATACGTAGCCGAAGCCGAACTGGACGAACTCCATCCCTATTACCCCATCATCGTGTTGATCAACCACGGCAGCGCGAGCGCTTCGGAGATCGTATCCGGCGCCTTACAGGACTGGGATAGGGCGCTGATAGTGGGACAGCGGAGCTTCGGAAAGGGGTTGGTACAGCATCAATTCCCCCTGAGCGACGGAGGAGCTCTTCTGCTCACCGTGGCCCGATACTACACCCCTTCCGGCCGGCTCATCCAGAGGCCCTATGCGGAGGAGAGCAGACTTGCATACTTCCGGGAGGCGTTCCAGCGGGAGGAAGAGCCCGACACCACCAGGCCCGCGTTCTTCACCAAGCGCCTGCGCCGCAAGGTATACGGTGGAGGAGGGATATGGCCTGACCTTGTCCTGAAGCCGGAGTATCTGGATACTCTTGAGACGAAGCTCTATCTGGAGCGTATGTTTCTGGACTTCGCAGAACACTACGTTGGGGAACACGGGGAATTTCCAGGAACCCTGGAGAATTTCCTTAAGGGATACGAGATCTCGGACGAGGTGCTGATGGAATTCCTCTCTTTCGCCGAGGGCCAGGGGGTGCCGGTTTCGGAGGATGCGTTGGAGGCATACCGGGACTTCCTGGGCACCCATATCAAGGCAGCCCTGGCCGGACGCATCTGGGGGGACTATGCCCGATATCGGGTGGCGCTGGAGGGGGATAGGGAGGTATGGCGTGCTGTGGAGCACTTCGATGAGGCAGAGGCCCTCCTGAGAGAGGCCGGTTACTTGGGAGGAAGGGGATGACCATCACCGAAAAGATATTGGCCGCCCATGCGGAAAGGGAGGAAGTGCGGCCCGGGGAGCTGATAGAGGCCTGGGTCGACCTGGTGATGTGCCACGAGGTGACCACACCCCCGGCCATAGCTATGTTGGAGGAAAGGGGGATGGACCGGGTCTTCGACCCGAAGAGGATCGTGGTCACACCGGACCACTTTGTGCCCAATAAGGATATCAAAAGCGCAGAGCTGGCAAAAAAGCTCAGGGAATGGGCCAGGAGGCACAGGATAAAGCACTACTACGAGGTGGGCAGACATGGTATCTGCCATGCACTTCTGCCCGAGGAGGGGTTCGTAAGGCCGGGGATGGTGGTCGTGGGGGCTGATTCCCACACCTGCACGTACGGAGCCCTCGGGGCCTTCTCCACCGGCATCGGGAGCACCGACCTCGCGGCAGTGCTGTATTCGGGCAGGCTCTGGTTCAGGGTCCCGGAGAGCATGAAGGTCGTGCTGACTGGAGAACTGCCCAAAGGGGTGTATTCTAAAGATGTGATCCTCGAAGTGATCCGCCGCATCGGCGTGGACGGAGCCAGATATATGGCCATGGAATTCACCGGTCCCCTGGTGGGTACGCTCTCCGTGGAGGCCCGGCTGACGATGACCAACATGGCCATAGAGGCGGGTGCCAAAAATGGGATCATGGCCCCGGACGAGAGGGTCCTGTCCTACCTCGGGGAGCGCACGGACGAGCCCTTCCAGGTCTATACCTCGGATCCGGACGCCGAGTACGCCCGGGTGGTGGAAGTGGACGTGTCCTCCTTGGAGCCCGTTGTGGCCTTGCCTCACCTTCCATCCAACGGTAAGCCCATTTCAGAGGTACGGGAGATTCCGATAGATCAAGTCGTCATCGGCTCCTGCACGAACGGCAGGCTGGAGGATCTCCGGATCGCGGCCCGGATTCTCAAAGGTCGGAAGGTGGCCCCTTATGTGCGGGCCGTCGTGATACCGGCTACAAGCCGGGTGTGGCATAGCGCCCTGAAGGAAGGACTTTTGGATATCTTTATCGAGGCGGGTTGTGTTATCTCAACCCCCACCTGCGGGCCGTGCTTGGGGGGGCATATGGGGGTGTTGGCCGAAGGTGAGAGATGCGCCTCCACCACGAACCGCAACTTCGTCGGCAGGATGGGCCACCCCAAGTCCGAGGTTTACTTGGTCAGCCCTGCTACAGCCGCGGCATCTGCCGTAAAAGGCAGGATGGCTGACCCGAGGGAGTTCCTGTAAGAGAAGGAGGGAGTATGCGAGGATACGCCCACGTGTATCCTAAGGACCACATCAACACAGACGAGATCATCCCAGCCCGGTACCTCAACACCGACGACATGAGGGAACTTGCAAGGCACGCCATGGAGGACCTGGACCCGGAGCTCGTCCGCAAGGTGCGACCCGGGGACTTCGTGGTGGCCGGGGAGAACTTCGGTTGCGGCTCCTCCCGGGAGCATGCTGTATGGGCTCTCCGGGGTGCAGGAGTCGGTGCCGTGTTGGCGGAGAGCTTCGCCAGGATATTCTTCCGAAATGCCGTCAACACGGGTTTCCCGGCTGTTGAATGCAAGGGGATATCCCGGAGGGTACAGGATGGGGACGAGCTCGAGGTGGACCTGGAGGGGGGAGTGGTGCGTAACATTTCCCGTGGGGAGGAGTACAGATTTGTCCCATTTCCCGAATTCGCCTTAGAGATCATGCAAGCTGGAGGGCTGCTGAAGCATATCAAAGGGCCCCAAAAAGTATCCGAGCGAAGCGAGGAACTTTTTGGGGCTATAGGAAGGGGGGCTGATGGAGCGGGAACGCTGGGCTAGCCGTACAGCCTTCACCATGGCCGCCATCGGCTCTGCGGTGGGCTTGGGTAACGTATGGCGGTTCCCCTTCGTAGCCTACCAGAACGGGGGCGGGGCGTTCCTCATACCTTATCTTGTGGCCCTGTTCACGGCTGGAATCCCGTTGATGGTGCTGGAATACGGCCTTGGGAAGATGACCCAGTCGGGCGCTGCCAGGGCGTTCGCCGAGGTGCACCGGAGGTGGGAGTGGATAGGGTGGTGGGCGATCTTAGTGGGATTTACCATCGTGACCTATTACGCTGTGGTGATGGCGTGGTGCTGGGGGTACCTCTACCACTCCCTGTCCCTGGCCTGGAAGGGGAGGGCGGAGGAGTTCTTCTACAGGGATTTCCTGAACCTGACCGAAGGCCCCGGCCAACTTAGGAGCATCCGCTGGCCGATCGTCCTGGGCCTTGCCCTCACCTGGGCGGCCATAGTTTGGATCGTTCAGAGCGGGGTGCGGAGGCTGGGGAGGGTGGTGCTGGTCACCGTGCCGCTCCCAGTTATCCTGTTGGCGGTGTTCGTGGCGCGGGGGCTGACCCTTCCCGGGGCTATGGATGGGCTTAAGTTCTACCTCACCCCAGACTTCTCGAAGCTCGCCGAACCTGGGACCTGGCTGGCCGCATACGGGCAGATATTCTTCTCCCTGAGTATCGGGTTCGGGATCATGATAGCGTATGCGAGCTACCTGGACGAGAGGGCGGACGTGAACAACAACGCATTCATAACGTCCCTGGCCAACTGCGGCACCAGCTACTTCGCCGGCTTCGCTGTGTTCACCGTGCTGGGGTATATGGCGAGGATAGTGGGGAAGCCTGTGGGGGACGTGGTGTCGGGGGGCCCCGGCCTGGCCTTCGTGACCTACCCTACTGCCATCGCCCTGTTGCCCTCCGTCCCGGCGATCTTCGGTTTCCTGTTCTTTCTGATCTTATTGAGCTTAGGCATCGATTCGGCCTTCTCCTTGGTCGAAGCCGTTGTGACGGCAGTACAGGACCGTTGGCCCATCTCACGGAAGAAGGCCACGTGGCTGCTTTCGGGGCTCGCCTTCGTCTTGGGTTTGATCTTCACCACCAGGGGAGGGCTATACTGGCTGGACATCGTGGACCACTTCGCCAACAACTACGGATTGGTGGGTGTGGGGTTGATGGAGGCCCTCGTGGTCGGGCATGTCTTCGGCGCGGGGAGGCTCAGGGAGTATCTAAACCGGGATTCCGAGGTGAAACTGGGCCGGTGGTGGGACCTTTGCATAAAGTTCCTGATCCCCTTCCTGTTGGGGATATTAATAGTGTGGTCACTGGTACGAGAGCTCCGGAGCCCGTACTCCGGGTACCCTCGATGGGCCCTCCTTTTGAGCGGATGGGGTATGGTTCTGGCCCTGATCAACTTGGGAGTGTTGTTGATGAGCCGCGGGACGTTCTTGAGGGTCTCCCTCCCTGCCTCGGCCTGCTTGGTCGCCTTAGCCGTGCTCTTGCGGGTGCTCCCACCCATGTGGGCCATGTTCGGGGTGACATCTGCGGTGCTCTACGGAGGGTTGGCCTGGAGCCTATGGCGGGCACGGAGGGGAAAATAACCGGGTGCACCTTCTGCGCCATCGTGGAGGGGAAGGAGGAAGCGAGCGTCGTCTACGAGGACGAACTCACCCTCGGGCGTTCGGGGCCGAGGGGCTTGGCCTCCTTCAGCTCAACGGCAGGGCCGGCGGCCAGACGGTGTTCCACATCCACGTGGTGCCGAGGTACTCCGGGGACAGGTTCGGGTTTTGGGGCCCAATGGCCTTTATTGGATATATATCTGCAGGGGGGTATTATGCGGTTCTCCCATGCCTTCATACCCACGCTCCGGGAGGAGCCTTCCGATGCGGAGGTGTTGAGCCACAAATTTATGCTCCGATCCGGTATGATCCGCCTGCACGCTTCGGGGGTGTATTCATACTTGCCCTTGGGGTGGCGGGTGATGAGAAAGGTGGAGGGGATCATCCGAGAGGAGATGGACAGGATAGGTGGACAGGAGTTCCTCCTTCCCTCCCTCTCCCGGAGGGACCTCTGGGAGAAAACCGGTAGGTGGGAGGAATATGGGGATAACATGTTCCGGTTGAAGGACCGCAGGGGCGCAGACCTGGCTTTAGCTCCCACCCACGAGGAGGTGTTCGCAGAAATAGCCTCGCACGAGATAAGGTCGTACCGAGACTTACCTCAGATCTGGTATCAGATACAGACCAAATTCCGGGACGAGGCCCGACCCCGGTCGGGGGTGCTGAGGGGCAGGCAGTTCCTGATGAAGGACTCCTACAGCTTCGATGCGGACGAGGAGGGGCTGAAAAGAAGCTATGTCCTCCACCGGGAGGCATATCTGAGGATATTCAAAAGGTGCGGCCTGGAGGTGGTGGTGGTTCGGGCGCACAGCGGGATTATGGGGGGAAGCGCGTCCGAGGAGTTCATGGTGCCCTCGGAGGCTGGGGAGGACAGGCTGGCCCTGTGCTGTGGGTGCGAGTACGCCGCCAATATGGAAGTAGCCGTGTCCGTCCCGGTCCCATCCGAGGGGGAATCCAGGCTTAGGGAGAAGGTCCACACCCCGGGGATGCGCACCATAGAAGAGGTATCGGGGTTCTTGGATAGGCCTCCTTCCCGGCTTATGAAGTCGTTGATTTTCATAGCTGAGGAGGGGCCTGTGATGGTCCTAATACGGGGGGACTACGAGGTGAACGAGGCGAAGCTTGAGCGGGAGGTAGGTCCCTTTCGTCCGGCAGAACCCGGGGAGGTGGAGCGGCTCGCCAAAGCTCCGGTCGGGTTCGTGGGGCCGGTGGAGCTGGATGGGGTGGAGATACTCGCTGACGAGACGATTATGGATCAGAAGGACTTAGCCACAGGGGCCAACCAGGAGGACTACCACTGGGTAGGGCTGGAGCCGGGGCGAGACTTCAGGGTGGACCGGTACGTGGACGTCCGGACCGTGAAGGCGGGGGACCGATGCACGGAGTGCGGGGGGGAGATAGAGATAATCCCCGCTATAGAGGTGGGACACATCTTCCAGCTGGGCACCAAGTACTCCGAGGCCATCGGAGCTACTTACTTAGATACGAAGGGAAGGGCCCTTCCCCTGGTGATGGGGAGCTACGGGATAGGGATGGAGAGGATAGTGGCATGCGCCATAGAACAATATGCCGACGAAAGCGGGATGGCCTGGCCGGTCTCCATAGCCCCGTACGAGGTGTACCTCCTGCCTGTGAACTGGGGCGACCCCCGGACCCGGGAAGCAGCGGAGGAGCTCTACCGGGAGCTCTCCGAAAATTGCGAGGTGCTCTTGGACGACAGGGACGAGAGGGCTGGCGTTAAGTTCAAAGATGCCGACCTTCTGGGCATACCCGTCCGGGTGACCTTGGGGAGGGGCCTGAAGGAGGGCAAGGTGGAGGTGCGCAGGAGGAAAGACGGGGAGACCTGGGAGGTGCCGGTGGAGGGTGCGGCCGAGAAAGTAAGGGAGGTGCTGGAGGGGTTGTGGGAGGAGGTCCAGATGTAGTCACCAAATTGTAGGGGCGGGGTGACGGTGGATTCGCAGACGATGCCGTGCGGGACCGTGGACCAGCCTTCGGTTCCTATACCAATCTGCTTCCTGCTCAAAAGTCGGTTCCCGGCTTCGTAGTCATGACCACTTCCCTCAGACGTTCCATGAAATAGCGATAGTTGGCCCAACTAACATCGGATAGAACGAAGTGATCAGGGCCAGGGATATAGCGTCCCTTCCTGATCAGCTCGCGGGCCCTTTCTATTTCACGGTCGATTTCTTTCTTCCCTTTGGCCATCACGTTCTTGTCCAACCCTCCTATGACTCCGAGGCTTGGGAACCTATCCAAAACTCTGCCGACATCGTTCCCTGCCTGCACTTCGTAAGGGTAGAGGGCGGTCACGCCGCTCTCTAACATCAGTTCTGTGAGGTTCTCGATGTACCCGTCCGAATCGACCAAGATGATATTGATTCCATGCTCTTTCGCGAAGGAGGCAATTTTGAGATAATTGGGTTTCATAAACTCGCGAAAAGTTGCGGGCGAGATCAAGGCGCCGTTGCGAGAAGCCATATCCTCCCAGCACTCGATAAGATCGAAATCTATATCTTTCACCATCTTGCTCCATATAGCGATGGCCATATCCGTGTACGAATCCATGATGTCGTGTACAAGCTCGGGATCATCGTAGAAGGCATATGCGAGGTTTATGTCGCCCATCATGCTACGAGCAAAACCGTAGACACCTCTATGGGTCAACTGGAGCGGATAGTCGCGGTTGCGATAGCGGGCAACCTGTTCCGGCCAGTCCTTCGGGAATCGCTCCGGATCATCTGCCTGCATGTGTCGTTCCTTGATCTGATACCAGTCCTTTCTGCTCTTTACAGGCCATTCTACCGTGTAGCGATGGAAGTCCCCTACCTTCTGAATGATCTCTACAGTCCCGTCGCCACGTCCCTGAACTATCCTCGACTCGTTCTCCTCTATTATCTTCGTTTCACCGACCTGCGAGAGCTCCATGTTTACATCGGTCCTCTGCCAACCACGGTGTTCTCCCTCGAACTGTAATATTTCGTCGATGCATTGCGAAATTCCCGGGCACTCTTTTTCCCATTTGGGTACGATCTGGTTCTTGCCGCCGAAGACCTTGATGAAGGGTACGCGGTCTACTTCCTGTCCTGTCAACGTCCTTACGAACCGCTCGCGATGGGTCATAGCACCCCAAATTCCCTTGAAATGTCGCTCTCCAAGAGACGACCTCCGACCCAGAAGCCCCAGGGCGAAAAATAACATATGCCCCCGCTCCTGTCAAGGACGAAATTCGGGCCGGGCTTCTCAGAGACCTTGACTTCCCCCGACCGTGTGCCTATATT
Source organism: Candidatus Latescibacterota bacterium (assembly GCA_012962735.1). GTDB lineage: Bacteria > Latescibacterota > 4484-107 > B68-G9 > B68-G9 > B68-G9. Next base: position 3,979 of record DTXA01000105.1, on the reverse strand, counting down.
CTGTGCTGGTCCGAAACCTCTCGGGTGCTCACAAAGGAGGGACGATGCGAGCGGGCGTAGCCATCGTGGATATTACCCCCCCGGTGGGGATAGCCATGGGGGGATTCGCGGCGAGAAAACAGGGGGCCCAGGGGGTGCACGATCCACTATACGCCAGGGCGCTGGTGTTGGAGGACGGGGAGGAACGGCTGGCCTTAGTGACCTGCGACCTGCTGGGCCTTAACCGAACGGCCGTAGCCCGGGTGCGGGAATTGGTTGAGGAGGCTACGGGGATGCCAGGGGAGCGGGTGGCGTTGTGCTTCTCCCACACCCACTCCGGGCCCGCGCCGGGGAGGCTCTACGAGATCAGGGAGCTGAAGGAGGGGTTGGAGGAGATCTGGGGGGAAGTGTTGTTGTACTATATCGCCGGCGCGGTTCGGATGGCTGCCAAGGATATAAGGGAGGCCGAGGTGGGAGTGGGGGTTGGCGAGGTCGTCATCGGGGTAAACCGCAGACAACTCCGGACGGACGGAGAGGTGGTGATCGGCTCGAACCCTAAGGGGCCGATAGACCCCCAAGTGGGGGTAGTGCGGATAAACAGGGAGGGAGGAAAGGCCGCCGTCCTGATGCAGTATGCGTGCCACGGAGTAGTGCTGGGGGCGGATAACCTGCTCATCTCCGCGGATTATCCTGGGTACGCGGTCTGGACCTTAGAGGCGGCATACGGGGGGAAGGCTGTGGGGCTCTTCGCCAACGGGTGCGGTGGAAACATAAACCCCAAAGAGAGGGGAAACTTCGAGGCGGCCGAGCGCTTAGGGAGGGCCTTAGCCGGAGAGGTCCTGAAGGTCGCCCAGGAGGTCCGGCCTGCCGAGGGCTTGAAGGTGATCCGGAGGAAGGTGTGCCTGCCCCTTAAGAAGTTCCCTCCCATTGAAGAAGCCAAGGAGCGGGTCCGGGAGCTCGAGAAGCTGGCGGAGGAGACAGAGGTGGGTTCGGAGCAGATCACAGGGCTCTGGGGGGAGCTGGTGCACGCACGACACACGCTCATGGTACTCCACGAGCTCCGTGCCACCCAGGGGCTGGAGGTCTTAGAACGGGGCGAGATGGAGTCCGAGGTCTGGGTTGTGAGGTTGGGGGATGCTGCCCTGGTGTTCCTGCCCGGGGAGGTGTTCGTAGAGGTGGGGCTGGAGATCAGGGAGCGCAGTCCCTTCCCGAAGACCTTGGTGCTGGCTTACTGTAACGACTACAGCGTAAGCTACGTGCCCACCACCCGGGCCTACGAAGAGGGCGGGTACGAGCCCAGGTGGGCTCGGGTTGCCCCCGGAGCGGACCGGGTTCTGGCCGAAGCGGCCTTGGGGCTTTTGGAGGAGCTCTCAGCCTGATGGTGATCGGGGTGACCGGAGGAACAGGGTCGGGTAAGACCGAAGTCTGCAGGTTCTTAGAGAAGTTCGGCGCTAAGCTGATCTCGGCGGACGAGGTAGGCCATCGGGTCTTGGAAGACCTGGAGGTGCGGGAGCGGCTTGTGGAGGTCTTCGGGGATGGGGTCTTAGGAAAGGATGGACGGATAGACAGAAAGCGGCTTGGAAGGAAGGTCTTCGGGGACCCGGAGGCCCTGGCTACCTTGAACGCCATCGTACATCCCCCTCTGCTGAAGCGGCTCAAGGGGGAGATATCGGATGCCCTGAGGGAGGACCCGGACAGGCCTGTCGTGGTCGATGCGGCCCTGATACCCGAATGGGGGATATATGACTGGTTCGATGTGGTTGTGTCAGTGAAGGCCCCTGAGCCCCTGCGGATCGTCCGCCTGATGAAGAAGGGATTTTCCGAGGGCGAAGCCCGGGAACGGGTGAGGGTTCAGATGTCCGAGGCGGAGAGGGAGCAGATGGCATCCTATGTGATAGAGAACATAGGTAGCTTAGAAGAGCTTAAGGGGAAGGTGGCCTTGCTCTGGAGGAGACTCAGGGGGAAATATGCTTAAGGTATTGTTGGCTTTGATGATAATCTCTAAGGCCTGGGCGGGGGAAGGTCCCTCCCCGGCCAAGGCGTTCCTGCTTTCGCTCCTTCTGCCCGCCGCCGGCCATCGCTATTTGGGGGAGGATACCGCTGCCCTCTGGTCCCTGCGAGCGGAGGTTGGGCTCTGGGCTGGATACATTGGCTTCCGGACCTGGTCCTCCTGGCGGGAGGAGGACGCCTGGGCGTATGCGGCATCCCAGGCCGGTGCCAGGGGGGAGAAAGAGGACGAGGCATTCTGGGATGCTATGGGATTTTATCCCAATGTCTACGAATACAACCGTGCGGTCCTCTGGAGGAAAGGGGCCTCGGCCTGCACGTACTCCGAGCGACCACCGGCATGGGAGTGGCCGGGGGAGGAGGAGCGCCTGCGCTTCAAGGCCCTGAAGGACTCCTCCCTGCGGGCCCGACACTGGGCACGTATGGTGTTGTGGGGGATCGTAGGATACCACTTGGCGAGCGCGCTCCGGGCGGCCCAGGCCGTCGGGAGCAGAACCTGGAAGGTATCGGCCTTCCCGTTCCAGGATGGGGTTGAAATACTCCTTAGGGGAGGATTCTGAAATGGACCAGATCAAGAAAGCGCTCTTGGACCACTTGCAGGAGATGTTCGCCGCCTCGGACGAGCTGGAGAAGCCCATATCCTCGGAGCAAGGGGAAGTATGCAGGGAGGCGCTCAAGGTCCTATCGGGCATCGAGATGAGGGAGGACGAGGCAGAAGACCTATGGAAGCAGGTGTGGACCAGGCGACAGGAGATGTCCCAAAAGCTTGGCAGGGAAGTAGCCTTAGAGGTGGTCCTATTGGACCTTCTGTTACAAGAACAATTCCTGCGTTTTCCTAGGGTTATGGAAGCCACCCACTTCGAAAAGATATCACAGGCGGCGATGGTGGACGGACATACGGGGCTGTACAATGCGACCTTTATACGCAGAGCCCTGGCGCTGGAGGTCGACCGGATACAGCGGAAGCTCGAGGCCGGGGAGGGGGGGGAACTTTCCGTGGCTTTCTTCGATTTGGACGACTTCAAACCCTTCAACGACTCCTACGGACACTTAGCCGGGGACCTCGCCCTGATGCAGTTCGCCTCTATCCTCAAAACTTCCTGCCGGAAGACCGACATAGCCGGAAGGTACGGCGGGGAGGAGTTCCTTTTGGTCCTCCCCGATACAGCTAAAGGGAACGCTATCCGGGTTGCCGAAAGGGTGCGCAGTCTGATGGAGCGAGCGGAGATAGTGGTGGATATGGGGGAGATTATGGCCAAGGTGACAGTCAGCGCCGGGGTAGCGACGTACCCCGAGGACGGGGATACCTCTGAGGACCTCATAGATGCGGCGGACAGAGCCCTTTACCGAGCCAAGCAGAAGGGGAAAAACAGGGTCGAGGGGGTGTAGATATGGCCACTGGGGTGCGGCTGGATGGGGTCTCAAAGGCCTTCGGGGAGGTGTGGGCCATAGAGGATGTCTCCCTCGAGGTGGCCCCCGGGGAACTCTTCTTCCTCCTGGGGCCGTCCGGGTGCGGGAAGACCACGCTGCTGAGGCTCATAGCGGGGTTCTACAGGCCAGACCGAGGACGTATCTTCTTCGGAGACAGAGAGGTGACCCATCTTCCTCCCCACCGACGCAATACTGCCATGGTGTTCCAGAACTACGCCCTCTGGCCCCATATGACGGTCTGGGAGAACGTGGCGTACGGGCTGAAGGTGCGCAGGGTGGGAAGGGAAAAGCTGCGGGAGCGGGTGGAGGAGGTTCTGGAGATAGTGCGCATGGCCGAGTATGCGGACCGGTTCCCGGGGCAGCTCTCCGGCGGCCAACAGCAGCGGGTGGCCCTGGCCAGGGCGCTGGTCGTGGAACCCAAGGTAGTGCTTTTAGACGAACCCCTCTCCAACTTAGATGTCAAGCTAAGGCTCGAGATGCGCGAGGAGATCCGCCGCATCCACGAGCGTGTGGGCCGAACCATGATATACGTGACCCACGACCAGAAGGAAGCCCTGTCCAT
>DTXA01000104.1 GCA_012962735.1 Candidatus Latescibacterota bacterium | reverse complement strand
TCCGCCGTCTCCCTGACGACCGTCAGCATGGTGCCCTCGACGGGATTGATGACAGCCTGATACGCCCTTTCAGCAGCGATCCGGAGGGATATGGCGATGTCTTGGGTGTACAGCCTCGGTCTATCCTCTATGCTTTCGGCAAAACCGGCGAATATCTGGGCTAAGATGATGCCGGAATTCCCTCTGGCCCCCATCAGGGAACCCCAGGCCGCCGCCTTTGCCACCGTTTTGAGGGACAGGTCTTCGAGGTTTTCCATCTCCCTGACGGCGGATAACAGTGTCAGGTACATGTTGGTCCCCGTATCGCCGTCTGGGACAGGGAACACGTTAAGCCTGTTCATATGGTCCTTTCTGCGATTCAACCAATCCATCCCCGCCCTCACCGCTCGCTTAAATCTCTTCCCATCGCAGTAAAATATCGCCATCGCAGTACCTCACCCTCAATTATAGCTTTTACATCTCTCAAAAGCAACTGCCATCGGGCGGCGGGGGCAATCCTCCTGATCGTGTCCATCCCGAACTGCCACTGGAAGGTGTGGGATCGCCTTCTTGTTGAACATCTGCCAGCCGCTGGACCACCACGTCGTCGTCGAACTTGATGAGGGCCATCGAGGCGTCCTCGACGTCCACCCCCACCTGCCGAACGACTCCCCCACATCCTGCCAGAAGAACATCCCTTGCCGGCGATACGTCCGCCGCAGCGATTCGACGACGATCGCTCCCTTAAGGAGCAGTTCCACTGCGGGGACGATCTCCGCACCGTAGCGAAATATCCGGATCTCGGGATACAGAACATCGTTCTCGCGCAACGCCCGACACACCTCCGCCGCCAAGTCACGTGGGCGGTTGTGGGTAGTCCGGGCGATCTCGCAAGCGCTGCGCCACGTGACGACCAACTGCGGCAGATCCGCGAGCAGGTGGTCGTTGTCCGCGTCGCGGACGACCATATATTTCACATCCCCACCGGAACGACCATGGCCAGCTCCCGGTGCACGGCGGCGGGCTCGTAAACCCATGCGCTGCTCATCCCGGTTCGCCTTATACGACTGCCTAGATCTCAACCAGCCAGTCCAAGTCGAGGAGCCCCGCTACGACCATGCCGGTCGCGGCGGGAAACGGTGCGCCGAAATACTCCCGTCTCAGTTTGCGAAATACCTCGTAATGCTCCCGTCGAGTAACGTACGCGTTGAGCTTGACGATGTCCTTCAGACTTCCACGCTTCTTCAGAATAGGCACGACCTTCTTCTGATAGGTGGCTTCAAACTTATCCATATGCTCCGGGGAAAAGGACAACCGAGCTAAAGCAGGCACAGCGGATCCACCACCAACGCATATGGGGGCTTAATCTGCTCCTTCGCAGAGCTTATTCCTGGTCGTAATCTGTCAGCACCCTGTACCAGATGTTGCGGAAGCGCACGAGATCGCCGTGGTCCTGGAGCATAAGGGGACCTACGGGTGGATGGGGTTGATACGAGGGCATGCGTTTATGGCCCGTCGATCCGAAAAGCGCCGTGTGGTTGTGCACCACTATTCCGTTGTGAATGAGGGTCAAATAGGCCGGGCGCACCAGCTTATCTCCCTCGAAGCGTGGGGCCTCCCAGATGATGTCGTAGGTCTGCCACTCGCCCGGCCTGCGGCAGGCGCTGACCAAGGGCGGGTACTGGCCGTATATCGCCGCGGTCCAGCCATCTGCGTATGTGGGGTTCTCGTAGCAATCCAGGACCTGTATCTCATAAAGCCCCATGAGGAAGACACCGCTGTTCCCCCTACCCTGGCTCTCCCCCCTAACTTCGGCCGGAGCAGCCCACTCAATGTGGAGCTGGCAGTCCCCGAACTCCTCCTTCGTCCGAATGTTGCCCGTCCCAGGCACTACCTCCATGTACCCATCCTCAACCTTCCACCTGGCCTCTCCCCCATCCTTGACACTTACCCACCCCGACAGGTCGGTGCCGTCGAAGAGCACTATGGCGTCAGACGGTGAGTTCCCCGGCTTCGCACCCGGGACCACCACGCGGGGGGGCGGCCTATCCGCGTCGTGGACCCTGTACTTCGATCCGGGGAGAAACGGAGTGTCGTCGTAGCCCAATTTCCCGTCCATCGTTCTCCTCCTTGCCTTTTGACCTATGGTGGTTTACCGCTCTATCAGAGGTTCCACCGGGCCAGGCAGTGCCTGAACCTTGACCCTGTTCCGTTTTTCGTTGAATTCCCACGCGGTCTGTGGCAGCATCTTGCCGTCTTGATGCTCTGCCGATGGTGCTCCGATGCTCGCTCTAAACGACTTTATATACAATATCTCCCTTCCTTACCCTCTCCTTCACCTTAATACCAACTCTCTGGCCTGCTTCAGCCTTTTCAATTAATTGATGCTCTATCTGCATACTTCCCACTTCTTGCGTGAAATCGGTTGTATGACCCTTGATATGAATCGTGTCGCCAATGCTTAAACTACCTGTTAGCTCAATAGCAGCAACACCGATTCTGGTGAAATAACCTGTTACTTTTCCAATCTCCAGCTCAGGCATTTTAATCCCCCCTTTCTTAATCCCTTGATTAGGCCCTAACCCCGCGGCCATGCCTTACAGCTCCGCTGTATCTGGAAGATGCCTCCCCCGCTTTACATAGGCAGCCTCCTGAAAGAACGGGGACAATCTGGTTTGTTTTGTGAGTAAAACGCAATATAAGCAACATCTATTGGGGCGTCAAGTTTTTTCTCCCTAAGCTGGATAGCCTTCAACATTCCCTGGCAGATATGGATCGGCCCTGTGGGGTTGGCTCTCATCAAATAAAGGGGTTCCCATGCATAAGGTAAGATGGCTCTTTGTCTTTTTCCTCTTGCGGTATACTGAGACCACCCAAATTTGGAACTATCACCTTTCTTTCACCCATCACCAATTTCGAGGTCTGTGGGGAAAAACTTATCCGGATCATAGGCAAGTTTTTCCCTCTTTTTCTGTCTGGTTACGGGAAGATGCCCTGGGGACGGGCACTCTGTCGGTGGTACAGGAGTTGCTTTTAAAGGAAGAGCGGAGGGAGCTATGTTGGGTGTAAAGGGCACAAGCATTCCACTGCTGGCGAAAGCGCTGGATGCATATGCGATCCGACAGCAAGTGATAGCGGATAACATTGCTAATTCGGAGACGCCAGGGTTCCAAAGGAGGAAGGTGCGCTTCGAGGAGGAGCTCCTGAGGGCCTTGGGGGGAAGGGTCCGTGGACGGAGGGTCCATCCCCGACACATACCCATAGGGAGGCCCAGGGTGGGGGAGGTGCGGCCAGAGATCGTGAGGGCGGACTACCCAAAGGTGCCGAGCGGGGTCAACAACGTCGATGTGGAGCGGGAGATGGTCCAGTTGGCGAAGAACCAACTTCGGTATATATCTGTGGTGCAGGTGCTGAAGAGGCGCCTTCAAGATCTGAGGTTGAGCGTAGAGGGGAGAGGAGGGATGTAATATGGCTATAAGCCGGGTCTTCGCTTCTATGGACATCGGGGCGATGGGCTTGAGTGCCCAGAGGACGAAGATGGAAGTGATAGCGGGCAACTTGGCCAACGCCGAGACCACCAGGATGCCCCAGGGGGGGCCGTACAGGCGCAGGGTGGTGGTGTTCCGCGCGGTCCCCCCTGAGGGGCAGTTTCGCACAATATTGAAGGGTAGCGTCGTGTCCCTGAGAACTTCGAGGCCCGGGCACATAGCGCCCAAGAGAAGGGAGGAACCGGCCCTCGGACACGGGCAGGGGGTAGAGGTGGCGGACGTGGCCCCAGACCCTTCCCCCTTCCGAAGGGAGTACGACCCCTCGCATCCGGACGCGGACGAGGAGGGGTATGTGCTTATGCCGAACGTAAGGGTCTTGCAGGAGATGGTGGATATGTTAGCGGCCCAAAGGGCATATGAGGCGAACGCGGCGGTGATCCAGGCCGAGAAGGAGATGGTCAAGAAGGCCCTTGAGCTTTGATGGGAGGTGCGGCGATGCAAGTACATCCGGTATCCCACGTGGTCGACGTAAAGTTGGGAGGGAAGACTTCAGAGGTGCAGGAGGCCCGAGGTCCGGCCCGGCCTTCGGAGGTGGTTTTGACCGCCGAGGAACGCAAGATGCTGTATAGGTTCTTCCCTCCGAAGGGAGCAGAGCTACAGGGGGAGCCGGCGTTGGGCAGATTCGTGGACGTGAGGGGGTGAGGTATATATGTCGGTGCAGCCTGTGGGGGAGGTCCCGTTATCGGGAAGATCGGGGGGGCCTCGACCTTCGGGTAAGGGCTTCGGGGAGCTAATGATGCGCTTTCTGTCGGAGGTGGATGCCCTCCAGAAGGACGCGGACATCGCCGCCAGGCAGCTCGTCACGGGAGAGGCTCCAAACGTGCACCAGGTGATGTTGGCGGTCGAGAAGGCAAGCCTGACCTTGAGCCTCGTGGTGGAGGTACGCAACAAGGTCTTGGAAGCGTATAGGGAAGTGATGAGGATGCAGGTGTAGGGGGAAACCTATGCCGTTCCCACAGACCCTATCGGACCAGGTGCGAGGGATATTCGGGCGGCTTTCCCCGAGGCAGAGGCTTACGGTGGGGTTGGCGTTCTTCGGGGTCTTAGCTGCCGTTATCGGGGCGGTCCTCTGGGCGGGCAGACCGGAGTTCTCGCTGCTCTACGGGGACCTGGACCCGGGGAGCGCCGGGGAAGTCGTGGAGGCCCTCAGGGAGGCCAAGGTGCCGTATAGGCTGGCGAGAGGGGGCACGGCGGTATTGGTGCCCAGGGACAGGGTGTACGAGCTGAGGGTTGAGCTGGCCGGAAAGGGGGTCCCGAGAGGTGGGGCCGCAGGATACGAGCTTTTCGACCGGAGGAATTTGGGCACTTCGGAGTTCGTCCAGAAGGTGAATTACAAACGGGCGCTCGAGGGGGAGCTGTCCAGGACGATCCAGGGGATGGCCGAGATATCCTATGCGAGGGTGCACTTAGCCCTCCCGGAGGAGAGGCTTTTCAAGGAGGACCAGGAGGAGCCCTCCGCCTCTATCGTGGTGGCCATGAAGCCCGGCACCAGGCTGAGACCCAAGCAGGTAATAGGGATCCAGAACCTAGTAGCGGGCAGCGTGGAGGGCCTTAAGCCGGAACGGGTCACGGTCTTGGACGTTTACGGCAATATCCTGTCCGAGCAATTGGACAGGATATCCCCGACGGGGATGGCGGCGAGCCAGATGGAGCTGCGCCAACAGGTGGAGGCGTATCTTGCCAAGAAGGCGCAGACGATGTTGGATAGGGTCTTGGGGAAGGACAACGCCGTGGTGCGGGTCTCCGCGGAGCTCGACTTCCAACACATAGAGCGGAACCGGGAGTACTACGACCCGGAGGGTGCCGTAGTCATCAGCCAGGAAACCGAGGAGAGCGAGACCCCTTTGGAGGGCGACGCCAACGCTTCGAGCCGGACGGAACACACCATCGTTAACTACGAGGTGGGTAAGACGGTGGAGAGGATCGTGCGTTCGGCGGGGTCCGTCAAGCGGCTTTCCGCAGCCGTGCTGGTGGACGAAAGGCAGGGGCTCTCCCAGGCGGAGGTGGCAAGACTCGCCGCATTGGTGGGTCGGGCTTTGGGCTTGGACCCGGGACGTGGAGATCATATCGAGATATACGCTATGCCCTTCGAGATCTCGGAGATAGAAGCTGCCAGGGCGGAGATGGAGAGGGCGGCTAAGAGGGCTTTCTGGATGGGAGTGGCCCGCAAGGCCGGTATAGTGCTTGTGGTGGTCTTGATGCTCTTATGGCTCCGCTCTAAATTGCGCAAGATACCACGATTACTGATACTTACGGAGGAAAGGAAGCCACAGTTCACAGGGATCGAGAGACATAGGGAAGTGGAGGTCCCAGAGCTGGAGGAGGTATCCCCGGAGGCTTTGAAGGAAGCGAGGTTACAGGAGTATATTGCTGATTTCGTCCAGAAGGAGCCGGATAAAGCCGCTCGCCTGTTGCGAGCATGGCTGGCGAGATAAAGAGGTCTATTATGGCCCTAAGGAGTTCTCCGCTGGAGATATAGTATTATGGGCAGAATGTCCACCTTGGATGCGATGGGCGAGTTTTTGGACCAGCCCACAGCCGAGCGGGTGGCCCGTCAGATAGCGACCAGGGCGACGAGCGCAAAAAAGATATCTTCGGCGGATGAGCTCACAGGTATGCAGAAGGCGGCAATCTTGATGTTGGCACTGGGGGTGGAGGCTTCGGCTACGCTCTACAGAGAACTCGCCGAGGAAGAAATAGAGCAGCTCTCCAAGGAGATCGCCGCGTTGCCTTTGGTTGACTCCTCGATCGTCCGGACGGTGATAGAGGAGTTCTTCCACATGATCCGGGCCCAGGAGTACATAACCACTGGAGGTATGGAGTACGCTAAGGAAATACTGCAGAAAGCCCTGGGAGAACAGAAGGCTCTGGAGATCATAAAGCGTATCCAGATGGCCCTGCAGGTGCGGGGGTTCAATGTGCTAAAGGAGATAGATCCCAACCAGCTCATCAGTTTCATCCAGAAGGAACACCCCCAGACCATAGCCATGGTGTTGACACAGTTGGAGCCCACACGGGCTGCAGCGGTGTTGGATGGCCTTCGGGACGATCTCAGGTCTGAGGTGATCTATAGGTATGCGACCATGGACCGGGTGTCCCAGGGGGTGATCTCGGCCGTAGAGCGAGTGTTGGAGTCAAGCGTCGACCTCACCCTCCAGAGCGGCCAGTTCGGCGGGGTGAAGGCTGCGGCGGACATCTTGAACATGATGGGGCAGTCGGTAGAGCGCAAGGTTTTGGAGGATTTAAGGAAGAAGGATCCAGAGCTGGCTGAGCAGGTAAAGGACCTGATGTTTGTGTTCGAGGATATAGTGCTCCTGGACGACAGAGACCTGCAGGAGATAATAAGGTCGGTGGACACCCGGACATTGGCCCTAGCCCTGAAGGGGGCCGGCGATGACGTGAGGAAGAAGGTCCTGGAGAACCTCTCCGAGCGGGCCCGGGCGATGGTCGAGGAGGAGATGGAATACTTAGGGGCGGTGCGCCTGAAGGAGGTAGAGGAGGCCCAGCGCCAGATCATAGAGGTGATCCGACAGATGGAGGAGGAGGGCAAGATCGTAATAGAGCGCGGCAGGGAGGAGTACGTTGTATAGGATGAGGGTGCGGACGGTCGGACCGGTCATGGGGGTGCGGTGGGAGGTAGGGCCGGACGTTCAGAAGGATTTGGTTGAAGAGCCCCCCCCCGAAGGGGAGACCATCCGCCGGGAGCTCGAGGAGCAGTTCCAAAGGCAGGTCGAGGAGGCGTATAGGTCTGGATTTGAGGACGGTAGGAGGATGGGGTGGAAGGCGGCCTGGGGGAATCTCAAGGAGACGGCGGAGATTTTGAGGAAGGAGGCGGAGGCGCTGAGGGAGGCCCGGGATGAGCTGCTCAGGGAGGCGGAGGAAGGAGTCCTGGCTCTGGCCGGGGAGGTGGCCCGCAGGGTGGTTCGGGTGGCGGTGGATCGGTTCCCCGAGGAGGTGGTGGATCTGGTGCGGGAGTGCTTGGGGAAGATATCGGAGGAGGTGAAGGCAGTCGTGCGGGTGAATCCGGATGATATAGCCGCAGTAAAGGGCCACCGAGAGGAGTTGCTCAGCATAACGGACGGCCTGGAGGGGATAGAGGTGGAGCCGGACAGGAGCGTGCCGAGGGGGGGGTGTACAGTGGAGACTCCTTCCGGGGTTATAAACGGGAGGTTAGAAAGCATGTTGGAGGAGATAGAGAAAGCTATAAGGGAGAAATTGGAGCTGCGGTATGTTCCCCGTTGAGGTATATATCCAGGCTGTGCGGGAGACGGAGCCGATATGTTACATCGGAAGGGTGGACAGGGTAGTGGGGCTGGTGATAGAGTCCTTGGGGCCGCCGGCTCCGGTAGGGGAGCTATGCAGGCTCAGAGACCCGGAGAACGGTGCCGTGGGGGAGGCAGAGGTGGTGGGCTTTCGGGAGAGGAAGACCCTTTTGATGCCGTTGGGGGAGCTCTACGGGCTCAGGCCCGGGTGTGAGGTGGCATCCACTGGAGGGCCTCTGAAGGTCTCGGTTGGGGAGGGGATGTTAGGGAGGGGGTTGGACGGTCTCGGGAATCCCTTAGATGGCC
>DTXA01000103.1 GCA_012962735.1 Candidatus Latescibacterota bacterium | reverse complement strand
TCTCAGAAAGGCTCTGTCTCTAATTGTCTGATTCATCTCCTTTACCCTTAAACCCTCTTCTGAACTTCATAAGAAAATCAAAGTTCAGAGAGGCGATCTACCTGGAACGGCAACCTTCATGCAAGACAAAAACCGACTTCTTCGGCCCTCAATACTCACCTTGCTGTCAGAGAGCCCCTCGATCTTATGACCTTACCTTGTGAGATCCTTGCCGGTAAATTCTACCTTTACAGCACTAGCCGAAGCTGACGATGGTCTCGGGGGCATGTTCCAGGTGGGAGAAGGCTACCTCCAGGATCTCCTCCACGAGGGGCCGAAATACGATCCTACGGTGGGCTGCCGGGCAGGGGTCCTTGGGTTGACGCGATAGATAGTCCAGGCATCGGGCGTTGCATCGGCGGCTGGTAAGAAGGGGGCCTCCCAGCGCCGGAGGAGGAGGTTCTTTGCGGTAAAGCAGTGGTTTCGGGCAGCACAGTGGACCAGGTGCCAGATCAGGGAGTTTCAAGGGGGTGCCTTTACCCTCTCCCTCAAAAGAGGCAGCATCTCCCGATCGTCGAAGCTGCGGGGGGGTGCCACTGGGGGACTGTATTTCACCTGAAAGACCGGCACCATGTATCGGCCGTCACAGAACCCCACGGCCGTATAAGCCCACAGGAGCAACACGTAACCATTTTTCAAGGTGTCAGCCGCGGGCAAAAGGGTACGGACGTATCCGGGCTCGAGGAATGTGGCCACTGCATGACATCGAACGGTCCTTTTGCCAACCTTCCCCCTCTTCAGTGTGATGATCTTGCCGGTTTCAGGATCCATCCTCCGAGGGGAGCAGCCTGGAAGGTAGAAGTGATGGCTCTCATGGCCGGCAGGGGGATACAAGGGCCCCTATCAGGAAGGGTCTCCCTTTGCCCCGAACGACCGATCATGAGAAGCAGGGGATAGTCGTAGATCCTCCCCTTATCGTCGGCGAAGAGCCTCCTAGGAGGCTCAGTCAGTCTTCGGCTCACCATTCTACAATTTCTCCTACCTCTTCAACGGATCGTATCAGATCTCCGTCTCCATGATTCTATGCACAGCCTCCATGATGTTGTGAGGGCCGGGCAGGATGAAACTTTCCAGGGGTGGGCTGAAGGGATGGGGGACCCTGGGCGCCCCGACCCTCAAGATAGGGGCGTCCAGTTCATCGAAGAGTTCCTCCTGGATCCTCGCGGTCACTTCGGCCCCGACCCCGCCGGTGATACAGGCCTCATGGGCCACCACCACCCGATGAGTCTTGGAGACGCTTTGGGCCACGGTCTCCCAGTCCAAGGGCCAGAGGGTTCGAAGGTCCAAGACCTCCACCCGGATTCCTTCCCTCGCTAATTCTTGGGCGGCCTCCATGGCGTGAAGGACCATGATGGAATAGGTGATCACCGTCACATCGGAACCATCGGTCTTGAGGTCGGCCGAGCCGAGAGGGATCAGATATTCCTCCTCAGGGACGGGACCCTTCTTGGCGAAGATCTTCTTGTGCATGAAGAAGACAACGGGATCGTCGTCCCGGATGGCCGTCTTGATCAGACCCTTGACATCGTAGGGCAGACAAGGGGAGACGACCTTGAGTCCGGGGGTGTGGACGAACCAGGCCTCCAAGGATTGGGAGTGGTGCGCGGCCGCCGACAATCCTGCACCATCCGGGGCCCAGATGACCATGGGAATCTTGGTTTGACCACCGAACATGT
>DTXA01000102.1 GCA_012962735.1 Candidatus Latescibacterota bacterium | reverse complement strand
CCAGTTGACCGAGGGGAAGGTCATCCTGGAGGCCACCTCTGGTAACATGGGGATCGCCTACGCCATGATCGGGGCCGTCAAAGGCTATGAGGTTCTCCTGGTGATGCCGGAGAACGTCAGTGAGGAGAGGAAACGGATCCTCAAGGCCTACGGGGCCGAGGTGGTGCTCACCGACCCCTTGGAGGGGATTGATGGGGCCATAAGGGAGGCTCGCAGGCTCTATCGGGAACATCCGGAGAGGTACTTCTATCCCGATCAGTACAACAATCCCTACAACCCCTTGGCCCATTACGAGACCACCGGCCCCGAGATCATCGCCCAGACGGGAGGAAGGGTGACCCACTTCGTGGCCGGGATAGGGACGAGTGGGACGATCATGGGGGCCGGCCGGAGGCTGAAGGAGTATAACCTGGACATCAAGCTCATTGCCGTGGAGCCCGCCGAACCCTTGCACGGCATCGAGGGCCTGAAGCACATGAGCAACTCCATTGTGCCTGGTATTTATGACGAAAGTCTTTTGGACGAGAAGATCGAAGTGGAGACCGAGGAGGCTTACGAGATGGCCCGCCGGCTGGCCAAGGAGGGGCTTTTTGTCGGCCCCTCTTCGGGGGCGGCGATGGTTGGTGCCCTGGAGGTGGCTAAGCGGATAGGAGAAGGGGTCATCGTCACCGTCTTCCCCGACGGTGGCTGGAAATATCTGAGCACGCCCCTTTGGAGCTCACAGGTGTGAGTTTGGGGGATGATCGAGCGGACGCTAAGAGGCAACGTGAGCGTGATCAAGCCGCAATGGCTGGGAACCCTGCGCCGCATCATTCAACTTCTGACTGCCGGGCTCTTCCTGTATCTTTTCCTCGCAACAGCTACGCAGGGGCGATCCCCTCTGCCGGTCAATCTCTTCTCCCGTCTCGACCCGCTCTTGGCCCTGAGCTCGATGGTATCGGCCAGGCGGCTAATACCCGTGTTCGCCCCAGCCATCATCGTGGTGCTGGTCACCCTGGCCGTGGGGCGGGTCTGGTGCGGCTGGATGTGCCCCTTGGGGATGATGCTTGACCTCCTTAGATTTCGCAAGGAGAGGGGTCTCCCACAGGGTTTCCGAAAGTTCAAGTACCTTCTTTTGTTCGTCATCCTTCTCTCTTCCCTCCTATCCAACCTCACGCTAACCTTCTTCGATCCTATGACCATCCTCGTGCGAACGTTGACAGCTCTCTATTCCTCCCTCGGATCAGCCCTCACCGCTGGCAGAGCAAATCTGCCCCGGTACGTGATCGAGGGGGTCATCATAAGTTATGGGGGAAGATCCTTCCGCATGACCTTGGTCTTCGTCCTCTTCTTCGTAGCCATCTTGGCCACCAACCTTCTCTCCAGGCGGTTTTGGTGCCGATACCTCTGCCCCCTAGGGGTGCTTTTGGGGCTGATTTCTAAGGTAAAATGGCTCAAGCGGAGGGTTGGGGAGAGATGCATTGAATGTGGGCTTTGCGAAGGAGAATGTACAATGGGGACGATCTCCTCTAAGAGGGGTTTCTCTGCCGATCCAGGAGAGTGCATCCTTTGTCTAAATTGCCTTTCCCGCTGCCCGAAGGGGGTAATAGGGTTCGAGGGGAGAATCTCAGTGCCTGGCCTCCCTTACAAGTATGATCCCTCCAGAAGGCAGCTACTGACTTCGCTTGGGGCAAGCTTCCTCTCGGTGGGGATAATGCGCCTGACGAGGAGGAAGAACCCCTGGCTCCTTCGCCCTCCTGGTGCCAGGGAATCGGAATTCCTGGCCAAGTGCATCCGTTGTGGAAGGTGTACGAAGGTCTGTCCCACCTCCGCTTTGCAGCCCAGCTTGCTGGAGGGGGGATGGGAGGGGATATGGACGCCGATTTTGGTGCCTCGCATGGGTTATTGTGACTATTCCTGCGCTGCCTGCGGCAAGGTGTGCCCTACCGGGGCCATCCCTCTCTTATCCCTTGAAGAGAAGAGGAGGAAGGTCATAGGCACAGCCTATGTTGATTGGGACCGCTGCATAGGCTGCATGATATGCCTGGAGGTCTGCCCCGTTCCCGGGAAGGCCATCATCGAGGCCGAGGAGTTTATCAGCGAAATAGGGGAATTTGCTAAGCGCCCCCTGGTGGTGGGGGATCTTTGCATAGGCTGTGGGATGTGCGAATATGTCTGTCCCACCCTGGGCGAGGCGGCGATAAGGGTCTGTACCCCAGCATCTTTGTCCTAGCCGGATATGGACTAAGCGGGAGGAAAAGATGGGTGGAGAAAAGAAGCTGACTAGAAGGGAATTCCTCAAAAGCGGGATGATGGCCGGGATAGGACTTGGCATAGGGCTGGTCGGGTGTTCGAGAACGAGCGAAGAAGCGGATCCCATAGCGGCCATAGAGAGGAAACAGATATTACAACCAGAGGCTATGTTCTACAAGCTCTTGCCAGGCAAAAACGTGATGTGCCAGGTATGCTTCAGGAATTGCGTGGTCAAGGAAGGGAAATTGGGCTTCTGCTATAACAAGAAGAACATAGGCGGGAAGCTTTATTCCTTGATCTACGGCAAGCCTTGTGCTCTCCAAGTTGACCCGATAGAGAAGGAGCCGGCCTTCCACATGCTCCCCGGGGCCACCATATTCTGCACAGGAACGGCCATGTGCAACTACAGATGCAAATTCTGCCAGAACTGGGAGTTCGCCCAGAAGACGATGTGGGAGGTGATAAACCTGGACGCCTCCCCCGAAGATGTGGTGGGGATGGCCATCGAGAAGGGATGCGACGCCGTATCCTTCACCTACAACGACCCCATTGTGTTCTACGAATTCATGTTCGATATCGCGAAGCTGGCCAAGAAGAGGGGCTTGAGGACGCTTTTCCACACCAACGGCTCGCTCAACCCAAAGCCGCTATTCGCCCTCCTGGAGGTCATGGACGCAGTGACCATCGACCTGAAAGGATTTACCAACGAATTCTACCGCAGGGTCTGTTCCTCAGAGCTAGAGCCCGTTCTGAGGGCTTTGGAAAACATAAGGAAGACGGATACCCACTTGGAGATCGTAAACCTGGTGGTCCCCACAAAGAACGACGAAATGGAGGACATAAGGAGGATGTGCAGGTGGATAAAGGAGAACCTGGGGAGAGAAGTCCCCCTCCATTTCATCAGGTTCTTCCCGGCCTACAAGCTACAGAGGCTTCCTCCAACTCCGGTTGAGAAATTGGAGAAGGCGGCACAGGTGGCCGACGATGAGGGGCTCCATTACGTCTACATTGGAAACGTCCCCGGTCACGAGAGAAACAGCACCTTCTGCCCAAAATGTGGGAAGAAAATAATCGAAAGGGTACATTTTTACGTGATTGCGCTAGACATCAAGAACGGAAGGTGCCGGTTCTGCGGGCATGTGATACCCGGTATCTGGTGGGATTAAGAGTAATGGGTCAATGGGTTGATGAGGTGATGAGTCAATGAGGGATGAGGCAACGAGTTGATGAGGAACTCATTGCCTCGCTGACCCATTGCCTTTTCACTCATCGCCTTGATTAACAGAGAGGTGATCAGCGATGAAAAAGATTTCCCGGCGCGATTTCATCAAGGGGCTAAGCGGCCTTGGCCTCTGCGCTTTGGGCGGTGGGGCTCTCCTTTCCTGCGCGAGGAGGGAGGAACCAACCCCTACACCGGCTCCTGCCTCGCCGGCCCTGTCCCCCTACGCTAGAGAAGCGATGTATTACCGAGAGGTGGGGGAGGGGTTTGTCCAATGCCAACTCTGTCCTAACCGCTGCACCCTCTCCGATGGGATGCGCAGCCCTTGCAGGGTTAGGGAGAACCGGGGTGGAAAGCT
>DTXA01000101.1 GCA_012962735.1 Candidatus Latescibacterota bacterium | reverse complement strand
CCAAAAAGTATCTGAGCGAAGAACTTTTTGGGGCTATATTATCCGAAGATCTTTAAGAGGACTATCAATAAGTTAGTGATAGTGAAAAATATGCCTATAAACCACATCATAAAGCCGAGCCTCCTCTCTAAGGCCTCAAACCTCCGGTCATGAGCTTGGAACCTTGTCTCGGTTGCTTTCCTAAGGTCCTCTATGCTCCGCAACAGAGACTCAAACCTCTGGTCAACCACCTGGAACCTGGCCTCCGTTGCCCTATGATGGAGTTCTATCTACTCACGCACCAGATTCCGCTCCGCCCTGACCTCCTCTAAGACCTTCTGCCAGGGCCTCATCAGATGTTCTTCGACGGTCCTGATGACTCGACGCACTATCTCCAAGACATCTAATGAGGACACCTGCTCGCCCTTTTCCCTCAGAAGGTCCTCTATTTCCCTCTCCAATTCTATAACAGTCTGCACATCAACCTCCTAACCGACCTGCCGGCACTACATCCTGTTTCCGGACTTCCTCTGAGAGTTCTTTGAGGGTCCTTCCGAGAACAGGATGTACCAGCTCTGGGTCCAGTTCTGCAAGGGGGACCAACACGAATGCCCTTTCGTGCAGGCGGGGATGCGGGACCTGCAGGCCCGGCTTGGATATCACCCTGTCGTCGTAAAGCAGCAGGTCCAGGTCGACCGTCCGCGGTCCCCAGCGCTCCTTCCGTTCCCGGCCAAGTTCCCGCTCTATCCTCAGCAGTCCTTCCAGAAGTCTTTCAGGGGGAAGCCACGTGCGCACCCTCACGACGGCATTGAGGAACCTCGGCTGGTCGGTCCTGCCCATAGGCTCGGTGTCGTAGGCCGAAGAGGCCGACTCTACCTCTGTGTCCGGGAGGTTCCCTATGCGCCTTATCGCCTCTTTGAGGTACCCTATGCGGTCCTCTATGTTGGACCCCAACCCGATATACGCTATGGCCACCGTAGCTCCACTTCCACCCCACCCATAACCCCGGGGATCGGGGGCTCGGGTTTGCGGGCCCGCACCACGATCCCGGTCAGCTCGGGGAACGCCTCCCTTAGACCCCCCAATATCCTACCCGCAAGGTGTTCCAAAAGCTCCACCGGAGGGCTGGTCACTGCATCCCGCACCCGTTCCACGACCTTCCGATAGTCCACTGTGTCCTCCAGGCGGTCCGAGTCCACCGCCCCGGACATATCCCAGGACAACTCCAGGTCCACCTCGAAGGGCTGGCCCTCCTCACGCTCCTCGGGCAGGATGCCGTGGTACCCGTAGAAGCGAAGCCGGGAGATGCGCAGGACACCCGTCATCACTCCAAAAATATCAGTTCTGGGTTCTCCTGTCAAGGAGAAAGCGCCTAAGGGGGGGGAATTCTCCATGAGGAGGGTGGGGATGGTGAGGCGGGGGAAAGAGCAAGCCTTTGGGACACACTATGCTTCCAATCAGCTTGACTTCCCGGAGGTGCTGGTGTATATTCTCTCGGAGAATGAGCTGTCGATACGACAGGGCCCTCAGAGGTTTCCGGGGGGAGGCCCTCCGCGGGGAGCCCCTCAGCCGGCATACCTCCTACCGCATCGGGGGGCCAGCCGACCTGTACTTGGTCCCCGCGGACGAAGACGACCTTCGGGGGTTCTTGGACCGGACATCGAGGGGGGATTTCCCCCTGTTTATCTTGGGCAACGGCTCCAACCTTCTGGTACACGATGCCGGCCTTCGGGGTGCGGTGGTGGATGTGAGGAGGGCTACGAGGGGGATTTGTAGGGATGGGGAGAAAGTGTGGGCCGGAGCAGGCGCCGAATTGGACTTCTTGGCCGCCTGGGCTGTGGAGGAAGGGCTGGAGGGGTTGGCCGAACTTTCGGGGATACCGGGCACGGTCGGCGGGGCCCTCAGGACGAATGCGGGGGCGTTCGGGAGGACGGTCTCGGACTTTTTGGTCGAAGTTCGTGCCCTGACGACCGGGGGAAGGGAAGTGCGGTTATCCCGGGATGAGCTTGGCCTCGGGTACCGGGAAGCTAAGGGGCTGAAGGGCCTGGTGGTGGTCTCGGCGGCCTTCCACCTGAAGAGGGGGGACAGAAAGGCCCTTTGGGAGAAGAGGCGGAAGGTGCTCCAACAGCGTTCTGAGAGGCAGCCCTTGGAGTACCCTTCGGCCGGGAGCACCTTCAAAAGGCCTCCGGGGGACCACCCCGGGAGGCTTATAGAGGAGGCTGGATGTAAGGGGATGAGGGTCGGGGATGCTATGGTCTCCCCCAAGCACGCCAACTTCACAGTCAACCTTGGGAAGGCCAAGGCCTCCGACGTGTGGACCCTGATCCGGAGGGTCAGGGAGAGGGTGCGGGAGCGATTCGGGGTGTGGTTGGAGTTGGAGGTGGAACTATGGGGATTTCCGGAGGGAGGGTTATATACCGGAGGCTCTCCGAGGTCTCCGGGCCGCTGATAGTGGTGGAGGGGGGCCGGGATGTGGGGTACGGAGAGATAGCCGAAGTGACGGGCCCGGACGGGCGCCCGAGGCGAGGGATGGTGTTGGAGGTGGGGGAACGGCTTACCGTGGTGCAGGTCTTCCAGGGCACTTCGGGCCTTACCGCGAGGCCCTCCGCGAGCAGGCCAGCGTAAGGGGGAAGGTGCCCTCCCGTAAGGGTTACCCAGGGTACCCTTACAGCGACCTTGCGTCCCTGTACGAGAGACGCGGACAGATCAAGGGAAAACTGGGCTCCATCACCCAGTTCTCCATACTCACCATGCCCAACGACGACATCACCCATCCGGTCCCGGACCTCAGGGAACGGTTGGGAGGACCGGAGCCCCGAGGAGGTCATAGCTACGATACGGAAGTACGAGGAGGCGAGGGGATGAGGACTTTCGAGCTCGCATTTCAACCCGAGGGGAGGGCGATCCGGGTCGTGGAGGGAACCACACTGTTGGAAGCCGCCGCCTCGGCGGGCGTGCCGATAGAGGGGATATGCGGCGGAAAGGGGGTGTGCGGGAAGTGCAAGGTCCGTGCAAGGGGTCGTCTCTCCCCTCCCACGACATCCGAAAGGCGGCTGTTGGGGAAAGAGCTCGCCACAGGCGCTAGACTGGCCTGTCAGGCCGAGGTGCTGGGGAAGGTCGTCGTGGAAGTCCCCACCACATCCCTGCGCCTGGCCCAGCAGGTGCTCTCGAAAGGGAGGACCCGGGAGGTGCCCCTGGACCCGGCCGTGCGGAAGTATCCCCTTCAGGTCCCGGAACCCTCCCTGATGGACCAGCGCACCGACTTCGAGCGCCTCCGGGATGCCGTAGGGGACGGCCGGATAGGGGCCGAACTGACCGTCCTGCGGAGGCTTCCCAATGTGATCCGGGGGCACGGGTTCCGGGTCACGGCCGTCGTGGTGGACGGGGCGCTGATAGGGGTGGAGGGCGGGGACACCTCGAAACGGTGTTTCGGAGTGGCCTTCGACATCGGCACCACCACTATCGTGGGGTACCTGATGGACCTGGCCACTGGGGAGGAGGTGGGGGTTTCGGCTGGGATGAACCCCCAGGTGGCCTGTGGAGACGATGTGATCTCCCGCATCGGGTACGTTATGGAGCACGAGGATGGGTTGGACCACCTGAACCGCCGGCTCATAGATGCCCTAAACGAACACATCGCCGACCTATGTCGGGATGCCGGCGTTGCTCCCGAGGAGATATACGCGATCTCCGCTGTGGGCAACACCTGTATGCACCACCTTTTCTTGAAGTTGGACCCCCGCCACATCGCCGCAGCCCCCTTCGTGCCCGTGGTCTCCGATCCACTGGTGGTTCCAGCGGAGAGGCTGGGGTTGAACGTCCACCCAAACGCCCGTGTGCTGGTGTTGCCAAACATAGCAGCCTACGTGGGCGCGGACATAGTGGGGGGCATATTGGCCACGGGACTCTGGGAGCGGGAGGACCCCAGTTTCTTAGTGGACATCGGGACCAACGGCGAGATAGTGCTCTCGGCCGGGGGAAGGATTATGGCCTGTTCCGCCGCTGCGGGTCCCGCATTCGAGGGGGCGAGAGTCCGTTACGGGATGCGGGGGGCCCCGGGAGCCGTAGATCGGGTGGCCATAGATACAGAGGTGATCTACACCACTATAGGAGGGGAAAAGCCCAGGGGCATCTGCGGCTCGGGGCTTG
>DTXA01000100.1 GCA_012962735.1 Candidatus Latescibacterota bacterium | reverse complement strand
CGCGCTGTCTTGAGGGGGCAGTGCCCTTCGGGGCGTGCGGGTTCGAGTCCCGCCTTCGGCACCAAATTTTTATCTCGGGAAAGGCGAAACGGGGAGGAGGGACGTCATGAAGCTGGTAGTCGTAGGAGGTGGTGCGGGAGGTCCGACGGCCGCCGCAAGGGCAAGGCGTTTGGACGAGGGAGCGAAGATAGTGCTGTTCGAAAGGGGTGAGCACATATCGTACGCCCACTGTGGACTGCCGTACTATATAGGCGGCGTCATAAAGGACAGGGGAAGGTTGCTCGTCTCGACCCCCGAAAGGTTCAGGAAACGCTACAGGGTTGAGGTCCGTACTTACTCGGAGGTCAGGGCCGTCATGCCCGATGTGAGGCAGGTTGAGGTCCTGGACCGGCGGACCGGGAAACTTTACCGGGAGCGGTACGATAAGCTGATACTCTCACCCGGCGCGGACCCCATCCGTCCGCGTCTTCCCGGTGCCGACATGGAGGGGGTGTTCAGCCTCAGGAACCTTACGGACGCCGACATAATCCTTGCCTACATATCCGAAAGGCGGCCCTCCAAGGCTGTGGTAGTGGGAGCAGGGTTCATAGGGCTTGAGATGGCCGAGAACTTAAGGCTCAGGGGGATGGATGTAGTCGTCGTGGAGAAGCTGGACCAAGTGCTCCCGGCCTTGGACAGGGATATGGCGTATCTGGTCAGGAGGACCCTGCTCTCCCACGGCGTGGAGGTCGTACTCTCCGACCCTGTAGACTCCTTCACGGAAAGGGACGACAGGATAGCCGTCCGGATGGGAAGTGGGAGGGAGATAATCTGCGATATGGTGATCCTCTCCATAGGGGTTAGGCCGAACGTGGACTTGGCCAAGTCAGCTGGTCTGAAGATAGGGGAGAAGGGCGGGATAAAGGTGGACGAGCATATGTGTACATCCGACCCAAACATCTACGCTGTGGGCGACGCCGTGGAGGTCAGGAACGTCGTCGCGGGCGAGTTCGTGCTTATGCCCTTAGCTGGTCCGGCCAACAGACAGGCGCGCATAGCTGCCGATAACATCTTCGGACGGAGCTCGTCCTACAGGGGGACCTTGGGCACATGTGTGGTCAAGCTCTTCGACATCACCGCCGCCGCCACCGGGGCGAACGAGAAGGTCCTGAGGTCTCACGGAATCCCTTACGAAAAGTGCTACCTTCATCCGTTCTCCCATGCTACGTACTATCCCGGGGCGTCCCAGATGACGATGAAGCTCCTCTTCTCCCCGGACGGCGGCCGTGTATTAGGAACGCAGATCGTGGGCGGCGACGGGGTGGACAAGAGGATAGACGTCTTCTCCACGGCGATATCGGCAGGTATGACCGTGGAGGACCTGACGCATCTTGAACTCGGTTATGTGCCCCAGTACGGTTCGGCCAAAGATCCCGTGAACATGGCCGGATATGTGGCCTCTAACATCCTCGTGGGCGACGCTCCGGTGGTCCACTGGGATGGGGCCGATGGGGGTTTGATATTGGATGTGAGGACCGAGGCCGAATTCGCCTCGGACGGGGTTCCGGGAGCAAGGAACCTGCCGGTGGACGATATCCGCGATAACCTCGAGTCCCTCCCCAGGGATGTGCCCATATACCTTTACTGTGGCGTTGGGGTCCGCAGCTACGTAGCGACACGCATACTGAAGCAGCACGGTTTCGACGTCAGGAACATAAGTGGCGGGATACTCGCCCGCCGGATCGTGGACCGGTCGTCCATCACTTGACAAAGTGCTCTTTTAAGGTTATATTAGTCAAAAGGGGGCGAAAGGTCTCGACGGGGTTGGAGGGGGCGGGGACAGCGTGCCGAGGTCCCCGGCGGCCTCGTAAAAAAGCCGGGAAACTACAACTGCCGACTACGGCTACGCTCTGGCTGCTTAATTGAAGCAGCCCGTCCGCCCCGCCGCTCCCGCTCGGCGGGACGCGGGCGTCGGAAAGGCGGGATAGCCCTGGGCTCCTTCGCCTGCGGGGGACAGGGCGAAGACCGAGCGGGCTGGCGTACGGAGACCCTGCCCGTCGGGGCTCCGGACGCGAGATGAAACGACGGGCTAAGCACGTAGAAGTCCTCGTCGCCACGATCCCGGACGCGGGTTCGATTCCCGCCGCCTCCACCATTCCGCCGGGTTT
>DTXA01000099.1 GCA_012962735.1 Candidatus Latescibacterota bacterium | reverse complement strand
CCTCCCCGCGACCCAAAAGTTCGTAGGCCCGTACGGGCTCCCTCTTTCCCTTAACTCGGATTCGGTCTAGCTCCCTGACGACTATGTGGTCCCGGGCGGCTAGGTACGTAGCCTCGCTTATGAGGATGCGAGTGCCGTACTCCTTGTTGGCCCCTTCCAGGCGGGAGGCAGTGTTGACACTGTCGCCTATAACGGTATAATCGAATATCTCCCGGGAGCCCATGTTGCCCAACACCATCCTTCCGGTACCGACCCCGACCCTCATATAAAGGAGGGGCTTACCCTCCTGGGACCACCTCTCCCTCAGTTCGGCGAGCTTGGCCTGCATATCCAAGGCGGCGAAACAGGCCTTACGGGCGTGGTCGGGAAGGGGCAAGGGGGCTCCGAACTCCGCCATTATTGCGTCGCCCTCGTACTTGTCTATTATGCCCTCGTGGCCCAGGATGACCTCTGTCATCGGGGTGAGGTATTCATCCAAGAGGGCACGGATCTCGGAGGGGGACATGCGTTCGGAGAGGGAGGTGAAGCTCTGGACGTCGGAGAAGAGGACGGAAAGTTCCCTCTCCTCTCCGCCGAGGCTCAGAAGCTGGGGGTTTTTGAGGAGTTCGTCCACCACGGACTTGGGCACATAGTGGGCGAAGGCCCCCTTTATCATCCTCTTCTCCCTCTGTTCCATCAGGAACCTGTACACCACCACGCCGACATATGTGAAACTTAAACCCGCCACCGGGGCTACTAAGTCCACCCAGAGCCGGGACCGGACGAAGAGCTCCAGCACGACCCAGGCGTACAGGACCGAGGTCCCTAAGAGGACCGATAAACCCCAAAGGGGCTCTATGCGGGACAGCAGAGCAGCCATCCCCGCTGAGAAGGCCAAAAGGAGCAGGACCAGGACCAACCTGTCCACCCGCACGATAAACTTCCCGTCCAGGAGGGTGCGGGCAATGTTGGCGTGGACCTCCACCCCTGGCATGAGGGTCTTGCGCCTCGCTGACAGGAGCCTGGGCCCCAGGTAGAAGGGAGTTTGGTAGACGTCGTGGGCCTCTTCATTAGGTGACGCTCACCAGGACGATCTTGTCCCTCAGGACCCCTTTCTCCATCAGAAGCTTTATGCCCCAGGGGGTTTCGTCGTCGAGCACCTGGGAGTAGGAATAACTGTACCCAGGGAAGCGGCCTATACCGGAGGGGCCGGAGAAGTTGATCAACATTGTGCCGTTTCGGTCTACAGGAACTCGGATGGGGCCGATCGATACGAACCGGCGGTCGGGCGAGAGGTTGGCAGGTGGGAGGTCGAGGAAGCGCCTGACCGCCTCCACCGCTAAAAAGGAGGTCCCTTCAGGGCCGACCACGTACGCTCTGCGGATGGAGCCGTCTGTGTCGTAGGGCATATCTACGTGGGCCAGGGCGCAGGCGGATTCCCGCAGAAGGGGAGCAGGCAGCGCCCACTGGTTCATGCGGTAGGCCATCTTGCGGGCCAGGATCACGTTTCCGGCCTCCCGGATGGCCTGGGCGAATTCGGCATCCTCCAGGGTCTCGATGAAGAATTCCACGTCGAAAACTATTACCTTTGCCCCGGCGGCCTTGAGATTTCGCACAAGCTTGGCGTGGAGGGAGCGGGGGAAGGGCCAGTTGAGGCCCAGTTCCTGCTGGCTTTGGTCGTCCACGGCCACTACGACTATGTTGGTGTCGGGCGGCTCCTCCCCCCTCCAGCGGAAGCGAAAGTCATAGCTGGCAAGCTCAAGCCTGTCGAAGACTCCAAGGAGGGACAGAAGGGCGGTGAGCCCCATGGCTCCCAAGGAGATCAGAATGAAAGGGATCCAGGTTTTGATAGGCATACGAGCCCCAAATGGTCATTTATTTCATTCCCTCGGAGAGTCGGGAAAGAACTTCCTCCGGAGGGATCGTCAAGAGGTCGCGGAGGTCATGTTCCCTCCTGGCATCGAAGCTTTGAATTAAGCGGTAAGCTATGTAAGTCCAGGTTCTGGGTGGAAGCTCTTCCCCGAAGATAACCTCATGGGCCACACGTTCCCAAAGAAGGGCCTCGTTTTCCAGACACCAGTTCCAGCGGGCCCTGGGGAGCCGAAGGAGCCGATAGGGAGGGGTTCCGGGGAAGGCCCGGCCGGAGAAGAAGACCGCCAAGCCCTCTGAGACCAACCGTTCCCCCCAGTTCTCTTCCTCGGGAAAGCCCCTGAGCATACGCCGGAGCCAGTGGGCGTACTCGTGGGCGACTAAGAGCCCCAAAAGCCTGAAATCTTGAAATCGCTCTAACCCAAAGCCTATTTTTGGCTTCCCGCCCACCTTTAAGACAAACGCATCCGGAGAGAAGAATCCGACCGTCAGATAAACCTCGGGCTCCTCCGGAGGGGGCGTCAGCCGGAAGCAGCGCCCGAGGGCCCGGAGGACTATATCCTCAGGCTCCTCCATCCAGAGCAGGCCCTCTAAAAGACTGTAATGCCCTCTCCGCACCCGTTCAACCCTGGCCCTGAGAGCCTCCTCGTCTATGCCGAACGCCTCCCAGCAGGCTCCGAGAAACCTTCGGTGGGGCCTTGCGTAGTACTCTACGTACGCCTCCCAGGGGGGGGCCCCTCTGGAGAGGGCCTCCAGGAAGCGCAGGAAGTCCCTGTAGATGGGGAAGACGGGCATCTCACAGCTAAAAATACAACCGGATGGGGGGCAAGTCAAGGGCGTCGGGAAATATCGACGACGAATCTTCTTGACAGAAGTGGAGAAGTAGGTTATCTCTGTCTGGCATAAGTCGGTGGACAGATGTTGCAATCGAGGGGAAGATTTGTTATCTTAGCCTCAGGGGATTTATGCTAAAGAGTATGACGGGCTTCGGGGTCGGGGAATCGCAGGACGAGGGAGCGAGGGTGTCGGTGGAGGTTCGCTGTTGTAACTACCGCTTCTGCGAGGTGGGGGTGCACCTGCCCAGGGCTCTTGGGAGCCTGGAGCCGCGGATCATAGAACTGGTGCGGGGGAGGATAGCCCGGGGGCGGGTGCAGGTGTCGGTGGCCTGGGAGGAGGGGGCGGGAGCGCCTGTGGTGAACATGGCTCTGGCCCGAGCGTACAGGGAGGGGCTTGAGGCGCTCAAGAGGGAGCTGAAGCTCGGCGGGAAGGTGGACATAGGGCTTTTAGCGGGGCTGCCGGAGGTGGTGAGGTACGAGAGGGAGGAGGCGGATGTTAAGCGGGCATGGAGATTGATATCCTCCGCTTGCTCGCAGGCGTTGGAGGAGGTCGAGGGGATGAGGAAGCGGGAGGGGGAGAGGCTCAAGGAGTTCTTCCTGGAGCGGCTGGAGGCGCTTGAGGGGTTGGTGGGGGAGGTCGAAGGCCTTGCATCCGTTCAGGTGGAGCGTATAAGGGAGAGGCTGGAGGGGAGGATAAAGGAGATGGGGGTGCAGGGATGGGACCCGGAAAGGGTGGCGATGGAGGTGGCCCTGCTGGCGCAGAGGAGCGACGTTACCGAGGAGTGCGTACGGCTGAGAAGCCACATATCCCAGTTTCGGGGCTCGGTCGAGCGGGGTGGTGTGGTGGGGAGGAGATTGGAATTTCTGCTTCAGGAGATGTACAGGGAGGTGAACACTATAGGGGCCAAGGCTGCGGATGCGAGGGTCTCGCATTTAGCCGTGGCTCTGAAGGAGGGGATAGAGCAGTTGCGGGAACAGGTTCAGAACGTGGAGTAGAGGAGTTGAGCTCGGAGGGCAAATCTATTATATTCCAACATATATCGGGAGCGAGAGAGATGACATTCGTGAACGTGGGCTTTGGGAACCTCGTGGCAGCTCACAGGATAGTTGCAGTGGTGGCCCCGAACTCCCTGCCCATAAGGAGGCTGAAGGCCCTGGCGCAGCAGGAAGGGAAGCTCATAGACGCCTCCCAGGGGAGGAAGACCAGGTCCGTGATCGTGCTAGACAGCGACCACATCGTGCTCTCGGCCATAGGGGTGGAGACGCTGCTCCAGCGGTTGGAGGGAAGGGAGGATGTTTGAGAGATCTAGGAGGGGGTTTCTGGTGGTGTTCTCGGCCCCCTCGGGTGCCGGCAAGAGCACCATAGTGAGGGAGGTTCTAAGGAGGAGGCCGGTTCCGGGGATGGGGCTTTCGGTGTCCGCCACCACCCGCCCTAAAAGGCCCGGGGAGGTGGAGGGGAGGGATTATTATTTCCTATCGGAGGAGGAGTTCAGGGAGAGGATGGGGAGAGGGGAGTTCGTGGAGTGGGCCAAGGTGCACGGGCATCTCTATGGGACTCCCAAGAAGGCGGTGGAGGAGGCGTTGGAGGAAGGGAAGGTGTTGTTGTTGGAGATCGACGTGCAGGGGGCCCGGCAGGTAAGGAGGACGTTTCCGGACAGCGTGTTGGTGTTCGTAGCGCCTCCGTCTTTAGAGGTTTTAGAGGAGCGCCTCAGGGCGAGGGGACGGGACCCGGAGGAGGAGGTGAGGAGACGGCTGGAGGCTGCGCCCAGGGAACTTTCGGAGGCTGGAAGTTACAATTACATTGTGGTAAACGGGGATTTGGAGGAGGCCGTGCGGGCGGTAGAGGCCATCCTGATCGCAGAGTACCACAGGGCTCGTAGGTTTAAGGGGGTGAGTATGCGTTAGCAAAGGGACATATCCCGAGCGGAGGCAGGATCGAGCTCTCAAAGATGGAGGGAGTATGGCCTTAGTCCCCCTGGAGGAACTGGAGAAGAGCGGAGCGAACCCTTACGAAGTCGCCTTAGCTGCTGCGAAGGAGGCCAGGAGGCTGAACGATATCAGGAGGTTGAAGCTTATGCAGGGGATGACCGAGGGCGAGGAGATCAGGGAGAAGGTGACGATATTGGCCCTGAAGCGCATAGCAGAGGGAAAGGCCAGGATAGCTTACAGGAGGTAGGATGTGGGAGGGTAGGCGGGTCCTGGTGGGGGTGACGGGGGGGATAGCGGCTTATAAGGCCGCCGAGCTCGTCAGGGGCATAAGGAGGCGAGGGGCCCAGGTGAAGGTAGTGATGACCAGGGCAGCCACGGAGTTCGTGTCCCCTCTGACCTTCGAGACCCTCTCCGGGAACGAGGTGTCCTGGGAGCTCTTTCCAAAGGGGAGGAGGTGGGAGGTGGGACACATAAGGCTGGCTGAATGGGCCGAGGTCTTGGTGGTGGCCCCGGCCACGGCAAACTTTTTGGGGAAGGCGGCGGGGGGGATAGCGGACGATCTCCTGACCACGGTGGTGCTGGCGGCCCGATGTCCCGTGGTGGTGGTTCCGGCTATGGATGCGGGTATGTGGGCGAATCCTGTGGTACAGAACAATGTGGAGAAACTTAAGGAGCTCGGGCACAAATTCGTGGGGCCTGAGGAAGGGGAGCTTGCGAGTGGACTCGTGGGGAAGGGGAGGCTGGCGAAGGTGGAGAGGATCTTAGAGGCGGTTGGGGAAGCCCTGGCCGAGGGGGAGCTCTTAGCCGGAAGGAGGGTGCTGGTCACGGCCGGCCGGACTGAGGAGGATCTGGACCCAGTGCGGTTCCTTACAAACCGTTCTACGGGCAAGATGGGATATGCCTTGGCGGAGGTCGCCAGGAGGATGGGGGCGGAGGTGGTGTTAGTGAGTGGCCCGACCTATCTGGAGGTCCCGTGGGGGGTGGAGGTGGTGAGGGTGAGGACGACCGAGGAGATGAGGGATGCTGTTCTAGAGAGGTTCCCCGGGTGCGACGTTCTGGCGATGGCCGCTGCGGTGGCTGACTTCCGGCCCGTCAGGGCCTCGCCGGGGAAGATCAGGAAGCAAGAGAAGTTCATGCTGGAGTTGGAGAAGACCCCAGACATACTGGCCGAGCTGGCGGGAAGGAAAGAGGGGAGGGTAGTGGTGGGTTTTGCGGTGGAGACCGAGGACGAGGTGGAGAGGGGGAGGGAGAAGCTCAAGGGCAAGAATCTGGACCTCATAGTCGTCAACAACCCCCTCGTGGAGGGGGCGGGTTTCGGGTGGGACACGAACGTGGTGACTCTGATAGACTGTGAGGGGAAGGTAGAGGAACTGCCGAAGATGTCGAAGAGGGAGCTGGCGGGCAGGATATGGCGGAGGGTGGCAAGGCTTCTAGAGGGATGATGGAGGACCTGGCTTGGGTCCGGCAGGTTAGGGGGCTTTTGGAAGCCCAGAGAGATATGGGGGTAACCGAGATATGGGTGCCAGATGCTTGGGGAGAGCTGAGGAGAGAGGTTGAGGGGTGCAGGAGGTGCCCTCTCTGGCGAAGCCGGAGGCATACGGTGTTCGGCTCGGGGGATACGAGGGCAGGGATGATGTTCGTGGGGGAGGCCCCGGGGGATGAGGAGGACGCAAGGGGGGAGCCGTTCGTGGGGGCAGCCGGGGAGTTGCTTACGAGGATGATCAAGGCCATCAAGATGCAGCGAGGAGAAGTATACATAGCGAACGTGCTCAAGTGCAGGCCGCCGGGAAACAGGGACCCCCTCCCGGAGGAGGTGGAAGCCTGTAAGCCATATCTCCTGAGACAGATAGAGCTGGTAAGGCCTAAGGTTCTGTGCGCCTTAGGGAGGGTGGCGGGACAGACTCTTTTGGGAACCTCTCAGCCGCTTTCTCGACTCAGGGGTCGGGTGCACCGGGCGTTGGGGACGAAGGTGGTGGTGACCTTCCATCCTGCTGCCCTGCTGCGCAACCCGGGGTGGAAGAGGTTGGCGTGGGAGGATATGAAGCTTCTGCGGCGAGAGTACGATGGACTGGAGATATGAAAGGAGTTATGCTCGCATTGGCTGCGATGATCGGGCGTTCTCGACGGCGGTTTGGGACAGGCGCCCTGTGGTTCGGTGCGATTTTCCTGGAGGTGATAGTTATATGGCCAAGGAAGATACGGTAACCCGGGTACCCCCGCAGGCGGTCGAGGTAGAGCGGGCGGTTTTGGGGGCGATGCTATTGGAGAAGGAGGCCATACCCAAGGTACTGGAGGTATTGGACGGGGACTGTTTTTACCTGGACGCCCACAAGAGGATATTCTCGGCCATAGTGGACCTGTTCGAGCGGAACGAACCTGCGGACGACCATACCCTTTTAGAGGAACTCAGACGGCGCAAGGAGCTGGACAAGGTAGGGGGGGCGGCGTACCTGGCCCAGCTGGCGACCGAGGTGGCCACGGCGGCCAATGTAGAGTACCACGCTAAGATCGTCTTAGAGAAGGCACTGCTGAGGAGGCTCATAAGCTTATGCACCCAGACCGTAGAGGAGTGTTATGCGGGGGCGGAGGACGTGTTCGACCTAGTGGACAGAGCGGAACAACGCATCTTCAACATCTCCGCCAGGCGGCTGAAGGGTGGTTTCATCTCGCTCTCCTCGGTCCTGCACGATACCTTCGAGGCCTTAGAGCGGATGCACCTCAGGTCCGGGGTGGGCCCCGGGGTGGTGCGCACCGGGTTCGAGAAACTCGACGAGACAACAGCTGGGTTCCAGCCTTCGGACCTGATCATAGTGGCGGGAAGGCCCTCTATGGGGAAGACCTCTTTTGTGTTGAACATCGCCCGGAATGCAGCCGTTGAGCAGAAGGTCCCGGTGGGGATATTCAGCTTAGAGATGGCGGGCTTCCAACTGGCGCAGAGGCTTCTGTGTGCGGAGGCTATGGTGGATGCGCACAAGATCCGCACAGGTAGGCTTCCGGACGAGGACTGGGCGAAGCTTTCGACATCGGTGGGGAGGCTGGCCGAGGCGCCCATCTTCATAGACGATTCCCCTTCTCTAAATGTATTGGAAATCCGAGCTAAGGCTAGAAGGCTGCAGAGCGAGCACGGGGTTGGGATGATCATCGTCGATTACCTGCAGCTGCTCAAGGGCATCGGGCGGACGGAGAATCGACAGCAGGAGATATCGCAGATATCGAGGAGCCTTAAGGCCTTGGCGAAGGAACTGAACGTTCCCGTGGTCGCGTGTTCCCAGCTTTCCCGGGCCCCCGAGACCCGCGGGGACGACCACAGGCCGAGGCTTTCGGACCTGAGAGAGAGTGGGAGTCTCGAGCAAGATGCGGATGTGGTTCTGTTCATATACCGGCCGGAGGTGTACCATAAGGAGGACGAGTCCTTGAGGGGAAGGGCCGAGATCATCATAGCCAAACAGCGCAACGGGCCCACCGGGACAGTGAACTTAGTGTGGCTTGGGGAGTACTCTAAGTTCGAGAACCCGTTCTTAGAAGATGAGAAACCACCCTTTTAAATACCCGATCAGAGCGAAGCGAAGAACTTTTT
>DTXA01000098.1 GCA_012962735.1 Candidatus Latescibacterota bacterium | reverse complement strand
CGTCTTCGGATGGTGGAAAGGCAGATAAAGGCCCGGGGGATTCGGGACGAGCGGGTGTTGGAGGCGATGCGGAAGGTCCCCCGCCACCTCTTCTTATCCTCAGAGACGGCCGACCAGGCCTACGAGGACCACCCGGTGTCCATCGGGAGTGGGCAGACGATATCCCAGCCCTATATGGTGGCCCTGATGACCGAGGTGCTGGAGTTGAAAGGAGATGAGAAGGTATTGGAGATAGGGACAGGCTCGGGGTACCAGACCGCGGTTTTGGCCGAACTGGCCCGAGAGGTGTATTCCGTCGAGAGGATCCCCGAATTGGCGGAGGAAGCCAGAATAAAGTTGGAAGACCTGGGATACACCAACGTCCATATCAGGGTCGGAAACGGGACACTCGGCTGGCCGGAACAAGCTCCGTTCGACGCCATCTTAGTGACGGCCGGCGCGCCGAAGGTGCCGAAACCTCTAAAGACCCAACTGGCCGACGGCGGGCGGTTAGTCATACCCGTGGGTTCGGAGTTCCACCAAGTGCTATATCGCATCAAGAGGCGTGGGGACGAATTCCTCGAGGAGCCTTTGACCTCTTGCGTGTTCGTGCCCCTTATAGGGGAGGAGGGATGGTGATGAGGTACGAGCTCTTAGAAAGGATCACAGCGGACGTGGGGATAAGGGCATTTGGGCGAACCCCCGAGGAGCTTTTCGCCAACGCCGGTTACGCCCTATTCGACCTTCTGGTGGAGAACTTGGAGGAGGTAAAGGCAGAGGGAGAGGTGGAGGTAAAGGTAGAAGTCAATGCCGAGGAATGGGAGGACCTCTTAGCCGGCTGGCTGAGGGAACTTCTGTACTGGTACGATGTGAAGAAATGGGCCTTCTGCGAGTTCGAGGTGGACCTGAGACCGAGGCGCCTTTCAGCCCGCTGCAAGGGGGAGGCGTTCGACCCGGAAAGACACATCCCAGGTATAGAGATAAAGGCAGTGACGTACCACAATCTATCCGTCCGCCGAACTTCGGATGGCTGGCGGGCGGAGGTGGTGTTCGACGTGTGAGTGGACCAACCCGTAGTGGAGGGGAGGGGGATTCCCCGGAACTAAGGGAGAGGTTCCGGAAAGGCCCGGACTCCTATCTTGTAAAGAGGAGACCCATGGACCATCCCATGATCTGTCCCGTAGCCGAGCAGGACCCGGACATAAGGGTCGGAGTGATGGGCGAGCCCGAGAGAAGCGATCCGGAGTTCGGCATGAAGGTGACCGAGGAGTGCGTTGAGGCCCTGGCAGCGTTGATAAGGAAGATGGAGACCGCCTCCGAGGAGGGGAAATGAAAAAGAACCTGAGCCCATGGTCGATGTTCCTCAAGATGGCCGAGAGACATCGGCCCAAGTATTCCTTCGAAGGGAAGACCCAGGAAGAGTGGAAGGAATGGAAGGAGCGGGCCCTCCCGGAGGTTCTTAAGACCTTAGGGGTAATGCCCGAAAAAGTTCCTCCCAACCCGGAGGTAGTGGCCGAGTGGGAGGCAGAAGGGGTAATTATGCAGAGGGTTTTGATAGATGTTCAAGAAGGACTTTCGGCGGCGTTGCTTATAAACCGCTCTCTCGACGCCACGCCGGAGAACCCAAAACCCGCGATCCTGTGTTGCCACGGTCACGGGCCATACGGGAAGGAAGCTGTGATGGGCAACCGGTCTACCGCCGAAATCCGCTCTCACACTGGGGAGCTTAACTACGACTACGGCCTCAAGATGGCCCAGGCGGGGTTCGTCACTTTCTCAATAGACTGGATCGGCTTCGGGGAAAGGAACGAGGCCCACAAGCCCAACCCCGGCAAGTCCGTGGGGAACAGGGACTGGTGTAACGTTTACTACCTTTTGGCCACGATGTTGGGTATGACGGTTCTGGGGCTGGACGTA
Organism: Candidatus Latescibacterota bacterium; assembly: GCA_012962735.1. Taxonomy (GTDB): domain Bacteria; phylum Latescibacterota; class 4484-107; order B68-G9; family B68-G9; genus B68-G9. The sequence goes on along the minus strand of DTXA01000098.1, from coordinate 4,350 downwards.
CACCACGGCAAGGCTGCCATAGACTATGTGATGAGCCTTCCGTTCGTGGACGGGGAGAGGCTTGGTGCCATGGGCCTGAGCTTCGGGGGCACGATGTCAGTGTGGATGACCCTGGCAGATGAACGGATAAAGGCCACGGATGTGATATGTTATTCGGACAGGTTTGCCAGGTTCGGGTATAGGGATTTGAATACCTGTGGGTCTCAGATAACTCCAGGGCTTTTTGCCCTTGTGGACCTTCCGGACCTCCAGGGTTTGATAGCTCCCAGGCCGCTTTTGGTGGAAATAGGCACGAGGGACGAATGTTTCCGTTTGGACGATGCGATGTCATGCTACAGGAAGGTGGAGAATATCTACCGGGCTGCCGGATGTCCTGAGAGGCTGGAGCTGGACCTGTTCGATGGGGGCCATCGGTGGGGGGGTAATCGGTCGGTAGAGTTCTTTGGGAGGTACTTATAAGGCCCTGTAATGGATAAGGAGGTGAACTCTATGTCTATAGAATTGCACAAGGTGGACGAATACATCTGGGAGATCCCGAAGACCGACAAGATGAAGGTGCCAGGGAGGATCTACAGCAGCGAGAGACTTATGCGAGCCCTCAAGGGAGACGAGAGCCCTAAGCAGGTGGCCAATGTGGCACATCTGCCGGGCATCGTTAGGTACTCAATGGCGATGCCGGACATACATTACGGCTACGGTTTCCCCATAGGAGGGGTAGCAGCTACGGATCCGCTCAAGGACGGGGTGGTTTCGCCCGGCGGGGTGGGGTTCGACATCAACTGCGGCGTCCGACTGGCTGCCACGAACCTGTCGTACGACGATGTGAAAGACCGGCTAGATGAACTGGTGACTCTGCTCTACCACAGCATCCCCAGCGGGGTGGGGTCCTCGGGAGCTATACGGAAGCTCTCGGTAGGGGAGCTCAGGGAGCTGATGGTCAAGGGAGCACAGTGGGCCCTGGAACGGGGGTTTGGCGTCCCGGAGGACCTGGAGCATATAGAAGAGAACGGGAGGATGGAGGGCGCGGACCCGGATGCCGTCAGCAAAAGGGCGATAGAGAGGGGGCTCGACCAGGCTGGTACATTAGGCTCGGGCAACCACTTCTTAGAGATCGGAGTGGTGGAGGAGGTGTACAACCCCGCCGTTGCCGATGCCCTGGGACTCTGGAAGGGGCAGGTGGTGGTGTGGGTCCACTCCGGTTCCCGGGGGTTCGGGCACCAGGTATGCGACGACTACCTGCAGGTGATGCAGAAGGCGGTGCAGAAGTATGGGATAGACCTTCCGGACAGGCAGCTTGCATGTGCACCTGTTAACTCCAAGGAGGGCCAGGATTATCTTGGGGCCATGCGGTGCGCCGCCAACTACGCCTTTGCTAACCGCCAGGTCATAATGGACCTGGTGCGCAGGGCCTGGCAAAAGGCCTGGGGGCTTTCGCCATCAGATCTCGGTCTGCGACTGATCTACGACGTGGCGCACAACATCGCCAAGATAGAGAAACACATAGTCGACGGCCAGGAGCGGGTGCTCTGCATACACCGCAAAGGCGCCACCAGAGCCTTCCCGCCCGGGCACCCGGACGTCCCCAAAGCTTATAGGAAAGTGGGACAGCCGGTTCTGGTGCCTGGGGACATGGGGACGGAATCCTACGTGCTTGTGGGGACCCAGAGAGCCATGGAGGAGACATTTGGGTCCACCTGCCATGGAGCGGGCCGCCTGATGAGCAGGGCACAGGCGAAGAGGCAGGCCAAGAGGCGGGACCTCAGGGCCGAGCTGGAGAAGAAGGGAGTTGTGGTGCGCGCGAGGGGATGGGCCAGCCTGGCCGAAGAGATGCCGGATGCATACAAGGATGTAGGTGTTGTGGTGGAGGTGGTGCACCAGGCGGAGTTAAGCAGGAGGGTGGCCCGCATCCGTCCCATAGGCGTGGTGAAAGGGTAAGATGCTAAACTTCGAAGAAAAGCTCTGGGAGCGTGAGTTCAGGCTCGTGGCCGGAGTAGACGAAGCTGGGAGGGGACCGCTGGCCGGACCCGTGGTGGCCTGCGCGGTGGTGCTGCCGCCCTGGACATCGCTGCCCGGGCTGGACGATTCCAAGAAGCTTTCCCCCCTCCAGAGGGAGCGATTGTACAGCTGTATCCGAGATGTGGCGGTAGCGATATCAGTCGCCCGGGCGGAGGCGGAGGAGATAGACCGACTGAACATCCACCAGGCGTCGCTGCTTGCCATGCGAAGGGCGGTGGAAGGCCTCGGGGTGGAACCCGAGTATGTGCTCGTGGACGGGAGGTTCTTCCCCGAAGTGGAGCTTCCGGGGGAGGCGATAGTGGGAGGGGACGGGAGGTCGCTCTGCATAGCAGCAGCCTCTGTAGTGGCCAAGGTCCTCAGGGACAGGTTGATGGCCGAGTACGACCGGGTGTATCCCCAGTACGGCTTCGCAAGACACAAGGGATATCCCACCCCGGAGCACCTTCGAGCCCTCCGGAAACACGGTCCCTGTCCCATCCACCGTATAAGCTTCAGGGGTGTGAAATGAAGAGGACGGAGAGGGGAAAGTTCGGGGAGGATGTAGCTGTTAGGTGGTTGGAGGGGAAGGGGATCAAGATATTAGCGAAGAACTTCAAGGTGCGAGGTGGGGAAGTGGACCTGGTGGCGCAGGAAGGGGATGTGCTCGCATTTGTGGAGGTGAAGACCGGAAGGCCGTGGGCCTTCGGCCCTCCAGAGTCCTGGGTCACCCCTCGTAAGAGGAAGCACCTAGTCCGGGCCGCCCGCTCTTACCTTGCTAAGAACCCATGGGACGGAGAGGTGCGCTTCGATGTCCTGGCCGTGGAGGTCCGGGGGGACGAGGTCCATGTCCGACACCTCAGGGATGCTTTCAGGCCGGAATAGGGAGGTATGGGGGTGGTGCCTGTACGACTGGGCGAACTCCGCCTTCGCCACAACCGTAATGGCGGCTGTGCTCCCGCCGTACTTCCAGAACGTGGCCGCATCGTCCCTCCCGGACTGGAGGGCCACCGCATTGTGGGGGTTCGCCGTTTCGGGGGCGACGTTGGCCGTGGCACTCTCGGCCCCGTTGTTGGGAGCCGTGGCGGACCAGGCAGGATATCGAAGGAGGTTTTTTGTAGTCTTCTGGATGTTGGGGGTGGGAGCCACGGGGGTCCTGGCGCTGGTGGGGGAGGGGGACTGGAAGCTCTGCCTGTGGCTGTTCGTTCTGGGGTTGGCGGGGTTCTCCTGGGCCAACCTTTTCTACGATTCGTTTCTGCCCATCGTGGCCACGAAGGAGGAGGTGGACTGGGTCTCCTCCACCGGGTATGCCTTAGGATACCTGGGCGGAGGGCTCCTGCTCGGCTTGAACTTGGCTATGATCCAGCGTCCGGGATGGTTCGGGCTGCCGGACGGGACCTGGGGGGCCAGAATTTCCTTCCTGACTGTGGCGTTTTGGTGGGCCGTGTTCACGGCCCCTTTTCTGCTTTGGGTGCGGGAGCCGAAGGGAGGCGGTCCTGTGGACTGGGGGGCCGGGGTCCGGGAGCTCGTCAGGACCCTGCAGCAGATGCGAGCGTACCGGGAGGCAGCCAAGTTCCTCTTGGCATTCTGGCTGTATTCTGACGGTATCAACACGGTGATCAAGATGGCGGCCATCTACGGGGCCGAGGTGGGGATCGAGACCGGGCACCTGGTGGCCGCTTTGCTTTTCACCCAGTTCGTCGCTTTTCCCTTCTCCTTGCTGTTCGGAAAGCTTTCGAAGAGCATCGGAGTGAAACCGGCGATGTACATAGCCTTAGGGGTATATACGTTCGTGTGTGGGTGGGGGTATTTTTTGAGGGAGGCCTGGCAGTTCTGGACCCTTGCGGGTCTGGTGGGCATGGTGCAGGGGGGTGCACAGGCCCTATCCCGGTCGCTGTTCGCCAGGATGGTGCCCAAGGAACGCACCGCGGAGTTCTTCGGCTTCTTCAGCACGGTATCCAAGTTCTCCGGGATCTTGGGTCCTTTTCTGTTCGGGGTGGCCGGGACTTTATTCCACACCAGCCGGGCAGCCGCCCTTGTCATGGCGGTTCTGTTCCTGATGGGGATCGCTGCCCTGGGCAGGGTACGGGTTAGCTGAGCGAGAAGGGGGGAATATTATGGGCCCTGTGTCATGTGACCAGGCCGGAGGAGGTATTGGCCATGCACGATCGGAAGACTGGGGATTGACGTGGTCCGAGCACAGACAGGGATGGGAACCATATAGTGGATCGGGGCCGTCCATGGTGCGGCTTTCCGGTCAGGGTGTTGGTCTGGCGGTCCAGGCGACCCCTCAGGGGCTTCCCACATGGGCGTTTCAGGACGTGCTCCTTCGCACCAGCACGAGCCGGATCGTCCCTT
>DTXA01000097.1 GCA_012962735.1 Candidatus Latescibacterota bacterium | reverse complement strand
CTCGCCCTCTCCGGAGGGTCCCCCCCTATGATCCGCGGCAGCATCACGTTCTCTATGGCCGTGAACTCGGGGAGCAGATGGTGGAACTGGAACACGAACCCCACCGTGCGGTTCCGGAACCTGGCCCGCTCCTCCTCCGAAAGGCCGAAGACGTCTACCCCATCTATAAGCACCTGGCCTTTCGTCGGACGATCGAGGGTGCCCATTATGTGCAGCAGCGTGCTCTTACCCACCCCCGACGGCCCGACCACAGAGACCACTTCACCCTGGCGCACCTCCATATCCACGCCCCTGAGCACCTCTATCCGCTCCTCCCCCATCACGTAGGTCTTGTGGAGGTCGCGGACGGCCAGTACAACCCCGTTATTCATATCGTATCGCCTCCACCGGGTCCAACGCCGCCGCCCTGCGGGCCGGGTATAGGGAGGCCAAAAAGCATATCCCCACACTGGCTGCGGAGACCCAAAGGAAGTCCCAGATGCGCATATCTATGGGGACAGCGTTTATGATGTATATGTCCGGGGGAAGGGATATCACTCTGAAGCGGTCCTGGATCCAGCACAACAGCGCCCCAAGGCTCGCTCCGATTCCAGTGCCCACGCTCCCTACCACCAGCCCCTCTAACATGAAGATCCTTCCTATGCTCTCCGCGGTCGCGCCCATGGATTTGAGGATTCCGATCTCTTTGGTCTTATCTATCACCATCATAATTAGGGTGCTGGCGATGTTGAAGGCGGCCACTAAGATGATCAAGCTCAAGATTATGAAGCTGCTCCACTTCTCTATTGTCATCCAACTGAATAGATGTTTGCGCATCTCCATCCAGGTGCGCACATAGTAGGGATATCCCAACTTCTCCACGAGGGACTGTTTCACCCCTTCGGCCCGGTACAGGTCGTCCACCTTCACCTCGAGCCCCGTCACCGCATCCCCCAACCCGAAGAGCCTTTGGGCGGAGGGAAGGGATACAACTGCTAAGGAGGCGTCGAATTCGTAGAACCCACTCTCGAATATCCCGACCACCCAGAACCTGTACAGCCGTGGCGCCGTCCATAGGGCGGAGGTCAGGCTTTGGGGGGTGGCCATGTAGACCGTATCTCCCACGGTGACCCTCAGACGGTCTGCTAGTACGACACCTAAGACGACACCGGGAAGGCCTTCGTGGGGGTCTAAGAGGAAGTCGCCGAAGACGATGTAATCCCTCAGCTCGGAAACCTGGTCCACGGTCCGCTCGTCCACCCCCTTAACCGCCGCTCCGGCCGCAGCACCTCCTGTGGCCACCATCGCCTCCCCGTATATAAACGGGGATACACCTATCACGTTCGATGTCCCGCGCACTTCCGCCATTGCCTCCTGCCATCCGGCCATCGGAAGCTCATGAAACCGCACCACCCTGATGTGGGCATCCATCCCCACGAGCCTCGTGCGCACCTCCCCGGCGAACCCGTTCATGAGAGAGAGCACTATGATCAAAGCCGCCACCCCGACCGCCACACCTCCTACGGAGATATAGGTGATCAGAGATATGAACTTCGTCCTTCGCTTGGAGCGAAGGTAACGTCGAGCTATGAAGAACTCGTACGAGGGCATTCTACCGGTCTAACCTACGCCAACTTAAGATATCGGGGCATATCTCATTCCTCCGGCCGCATCTGGGGGAAAAATATCACATCCCGGATGGAGGGCGTATCCGTGAACAGCATCACCAGCCGGTCTATCCCTATCCCCAGGCCCCCTGTAGGGGGCATCCCGTATTCCAAAGCCCGGATGAAGTCCTCATCCAGCACCTGAGCCTCCTCGTCCCCCCGCTCCCGCAGGCGCATCTGCTCCTCGAACCGCCTGCACTGATCCTCTGGGTCGTTTAACTCGGAGAAAGCATTTGCTATCTCCATCCCGGCGATGAACGCCTCGAACCTCTCCACTAATTCGGGGTCCTCCCGGTGCCGTTTGGCCAAAGGGGAGGTCTCAACGGGGTAGTCCAACACGAAAGTGGGCTGGACCAGGTGGGGCTTGACCACTTCATCGAATAGCTTGTCCATCATCTTTCCCCTCCCCATTCCGCCGTCCACCTCGACCTCGTGCCGAAGGCACAGCTCCCGAAGCTCGCCGTCCGGAAGCTCCCTCACGTCCACGCCCACACGTTCCCCCAAGGCCTCCAACATCCGCACTCTCCTCCAGGGAGGGGCCAGGTCCACCTCTGTCCCTTGATAGGATATCCAGGCTGTGCCCAATACCTCCCAGGCGGCCTGGGCGATCATTTCCTCCGTGAGCTGCATAATGTCCGTATAGTCCACATAGGCCTGATATGCCTCCAAAAGCGTGAACTCGGGGTTGTGAGACCGATCCATCCCCTCGTTGCGGAAGTTCCTGGAGAACTCGTACACCCGCTCGAATCCGCCGACGATCAAGCGTTTGAGGTACAGTTCGTTAGAAATGCGCAGGTACAGATCTATATCCAGCGTATTGTGATGGGTCACGAAGGGCCGGGCAGATGCCCCACCGTATATGGGCTGGAGGACAGGGGTCTCCACCTCCAAGAAGCCCCTTTTGTCCAAGAAAGTTCGTAGTGCCCGGACGACCTCGGTCCGCTTGCGGAACGCCTCCCGCACCTCGGGGTTTACGATGAGGTCCACGTACCGCTGGCGGTACCGCTGCTCCTTGTCGGTAAAGGGGTCGTAGACGATCCGCCTGTCGCCCTCCATCTTCTCCTTCACGATCGGCAGGGGCCTGAGGCTTTTACAGAGCACTTCGAGGGATTCCACCCCTATGGTGAACTCGCCAGTGCGTGTGCGGAACGCCGTGCCCCGTACCCCGATTATGTCCCCGATATCCAGGAGTTTAAATATCGAGAACGCCCGATCCCCCACCACATCCCTCTTCAGGTATATTTGGATCCGGCCGGTCTCGTCCTGTATATGGGCGAAGCAGACCTTGCCGTGCTCCCTGATGGACGTAATCCGACCCGCCACGGAGACGGGGTCCCGTGCCGCGCTGAGGGTCTCGAAGCCGTCCTTCACCTCTTGGGCGCGATGGGTGACCTCGAACCTGTAAGGATAAGGGTCTACCCCCATCTCCTTGAGTTTCTGGAGCTTTTCCTTGCGATTCTGCAGTAGCTGGTCGTATGGTCTCATATCATCCTCCCAAGGGAAATATAACAAAAACACCCCCTCGATGTCAACCAAAGCCACAGGCGAGGGGCTTGACAGTGGAAAGATGTTTATGTATTTTAGGAATACCTTACATAGGAGGGTGAGGTTATGCTGGAAGAACTTTCCGATCGGGACCGCACGATCCTGCACTCGGTGATACATATCTATGTGGAAACGGCCGCGCCGGTGGCCTCCCGGACGCTATGTCGACGGTACCGGCTGGGAATCAGCTCCGCCACAGTCCGCCATACGATGATGGAGCTGGAGGACAAGGGATACGTCAGCAGGCCACATGCCTCTGCTGGGAGGGTGCCGACAGATAAGGGATACCGGTTCTACGTGGATGCTCTTATGCCCCGTAGGAGCCTTTCCGAGTCCGAACAGGAGGCCTTCAGACAGAGGGTCCAGGATGCCGTCCGGGAAGAACAGGTGGACCGCATTTTAGAGCAGGTGGCCAGGGCTCTGGCGGACATGGCCAAACAGCTCGGGGTTGTCTTGGCCCCCAGGTTCGAGAACGGCGTTCTGGACAGGATAGAGCTGGTTCCCCTGACCTCTCAGAGGCTGCTTTTGGTGCTGACTATACGGTCCGGATTGGTGAAGACCGTGGCGCTGAGGGTGGACTCCCTGATACGCCCGGAGGATGTAGAGGAGACCCGTCAGGTGCTGAACCAACGGCTCGCTGGTCTGACGATCCGTGAGATAAGGCGTTCCGTAGGGGAACGTATGCGTGGAGTCGGCAGGGGAGACCCGAAGATCATCCAGGTGATCGTGGACGAAGCGGAGGAACTTTTCTGGTTCAGTCCTTTTGAAGACCTGTACATAGGGGGTATCCCTTATATCTTCTCCCAGCCGGAGTTCAGGAACCCGAGGAGGGCCAAGCTCCTCATGGGCCTCCTGGAGGAGCGGGAGGTGGTCTCCGAGGTGCTGAGCGAACGGGTCGATCTACCCGGGGTGTACATTTCCATAGGCCGGGAGCACCGTCTTAGGCCGATGCAGTCTTGTAGCTTGCTTACGGCCACTTACCAGGTAGGAAACCTCTCGGGAGTTGTGGGTATCTTGGGTCCAACACGTATGCGCTATTGGAGGCTATCAGCCTTAGTGCAGTATGCTGCACAGCTTGTAGAGGAGCTGTTGCAGAATTAGGGATATTAGCGACATAATGGGAGATACCGCAGCTTAGATGGTTGGAGGAGTTGGATGTGGACTGCCGGAAGAAGGAAGCCATAGCCCACAGCAACGCCCGTCGGGTGCTGGGCGTGGAGGGATGATGTCCGTAGAAATGATAACTCGGCTGAAGGGGATGCCGTAGGATGGTTATCTAATAGAATTGGGAGGGATTATGTCCGAGGAGGAAAAGGAGCTTGAGAAGGACGAGTTAACCAAGCTTAAGGAGGAGCTGGAGCAGGCCAAGGCCGAGGCGGCCCAGAACTACGACAGGTGGCTTCGGGCAGCGGCCGAGCTGGATAACTACCACAAGCGGGTGGCTCGTCAGATGGAGGCCCTGGTCCGAACCGCCACGGAGGACCTTGTGGTGCAGCTCCTCCCCGTGTTGGACGACCTCGAGAGGGCCTTGGACCACACCCCGGAGGGCGAGGAGGGGAGGAAGACCTTCGTGGACGGCGTGCGGATAATATACGAAAATTTCCGTAAGGTCTTGGCAGGTCAGGGAGTATCCCACATAGGCGAGGTCGGGGAGGAGTTCGATCCGGAATGCCACGAGGCCCTGATGCAGGTCGAGGACCCCGAACATCCCCCCGGAACCGTATCGCAGGTCGTGCAGAAGGGATATAAGATGGGGGATAAAGTGATAAGACATGCCAAGGTCATAGTGAGCAAGGGCGGGGAAGAACCCCAGAAAACTCAGCCGAGTTAAGACACAAGGGCTATGGCGAAGCGGGATTATTACGAGATCTTGGGCTTAGACCGAAATGCCTCTCAGGAGGAGATCAAGAGTGCCTATCGAAAGAAGGCCCTCGAATATCATCCGGACCGCAATCCCGGGGACCCTAAGGCGGAGGAGAAGTTCAAGGAGGCGGCCGAGGCTTACGAAGTGCTCTCTGACCCGGAGAAGCGAGCCCTGTACGACAGATATGGCCACGAGGGCCTCAAGGGGGTCTTCCGGGAAGGGGGGTTCACCTGGTCGGACTTCACCCACGCATCCGAGTTCGAGGACATCCTGGGGGACTTCCTGAGGGGTACGATCTTCGGGGACCTGTTCGGGTTCGGGAGGGAGCGTCCCAAGCGGGGGGAGGACATAAAGGTCACAGTTTGCCTCACCTTAGAGGAGGTCGCTCGGGGGGTGGACAAGAAGGTACGCATCCGACGGCTGAAGACCTGCGAGTCCTGTGGAGGGGTCGGGGGGACGACCCGGGTCTGCCCCACCTGCGGGGGGTTGGGGCATGTACGCCGGGTCTCGCGTTCGTTCTTCGGACAGTTTATGAGCGTCACCACCTGTCCGCAGTGTCGTGGCACGGGTCAGGTTTTGGAGAGCAGGTGCCCCTCCTGCCGGGGGGAGGGCAGGATGGAGATCGAGGAGACGCTTGTGGTGCACATACCCCCCGGAGTGTCCTCGGGGAACTACATCCCCATAAGGGGCCGGGGCAACGCCGGACCGAGCGGGTCCCCGGCCGGGGATCTGTATGTGTACATCGAAGAGGAGGAACACGAGTACTTCGAACGTCGTGGGAGGGATATCCTCTACGACCTCCCCATCAGCTTCAGCCAGGCCGCCTTAGGTGCCGAGGTGGAGGTCCCCACCCTGACCGGGAAGGCCCGGGTGAAGATCCCCGCCGGGATCCAAAGTGGGAAGGTCCTGCGGCTTAAGGGAAAGGGTCTCCCCGATCTGGAAGGAAGACGTGGGGACCAGCTGATCCGCGTGGTTGTTTGGACCCCTACTCACCTCGCGGAAGAGGAAAAGGCCCTGTTCCGCAAGCTGGCGGAGTACGAGGACAGGGCCCTGCCTAAGGGGGGGAGAGGATTCTTCCGCAAGGTGAGAGAGGGCTGAGACGATGTGCGCCTGTTCTCCGCTCCGATGCTTTCTGGGGGCCTCGAGTACCTGCGCATAAAAATAGCGGCGTCTTCGGCATTGGAGGACGCCTTCTGAGAAGGGACACATACTTCTTCCGCTGAAATGTGATGGGGCTGCCAGTGTTCTATGTCCGGCCCGAGGATGTTGGGGATGGAACCTTAACCCTGAGGGGAGAGGAAGCCCACCACGTCCGGGTGCTCCGCCTCCGTCCCGGAGATTCGATAGAGGCCGTGGACGGCCAGGGGCGGTGGTTTAGGGCTAAGATAGAACGGATAACGGACGAAACTATATGGGCTTCCCCTATTTCGGGGAAAGCATGGGTAGGGGAGCCAAAGCTGAGGGTGACCTTAGGAGTCGGATTGTTGAAGGGGGAGCGGTTCGACTTGTTGGTCGAAAAATCCACAGAACTCGGGGTGCACCGCATCGTCCCCCTGATCACCCGGTATGCAGTGCGG
>DTXA01000096.1 GCA_012962735.1 Candidatus Latescibacterota bacterium | reverse complement strand
TCGGGTACATCCTGACTACAGGGGTGATGCCCTTGGTGGACCTCCTGATCGAGGCCGGGGTGGACGTGTTGATCGGCGTGGACCCGCTTCAGGACAGGACCATAGAGATGTCGATACTTAAGGAAAGGGCGAAAGGCAAGATGGGGCTTTGGGGGGGAGTGAACGGGTTCCTGACCGTGGAGATGGGCACGTCCGAAGAGGTTCAGAAGGCCGTCCGGAAGGCTTTAGAAGCCTTAGGACCTGACGGGTTTGTGCTCTCTCCGGTTGACAATGTGCGGGAGGACCAGCCGGAGGTCTGGCGGAACGTAAACGTTTTCATAAGGACATGGAAGGCCTATAGGTAGCATAGCGGTCCCCAAAAATGAGGAGGCGACATGGTCTGGACACTGGTCTGGGGGTTTTTATTTCCAGCCTTAGGCCTCGGAGAGTCACCGACATATGTGGTAGTAGATACCTTCTCTTCGGCCGAAGCAGGACGTTTCCCCTCCAGATGGAAGCCCTATAAGAAGCAGGGCAAGGAGCTTTATCTCGTCCGGGTCGCCCAGGGCGACGCTTACCTACATGCGGAGGTGCCCCCTGTGCCCATCCAGATAGGTCGGGAGGTGGATGTAGACCCCAAGGCCTGGCCCTATCTCACCTGGAAATGGCGGGTGATCTTGCCCCCTAAGGGAGGGGACGAGCGGTACAAGGAGAAGAACGACAGCGGTGCCGGGGTGTATGTCATCTTCGACCGGGGGTGGCCCAAATTCCGGAAGCATATGATAAAATACGTGTGGAGTTCGGCAGAGCTGCCCAAGGGGGAGGTGTTACGAGGGCACTACAACCCCAACATGTATGTCGTAGTCCTGCAGAACTCCCGTTCCCCTCTGAACAGGTGGATACGGGAAAAGGTGAACGTATTCCAGGACTATAAGCGGATATTCCAGCAGGACCCTCCCCGCATCATAGGCGTCGCCCTTATGACCGATGCCGACGACACCGACTCCTGGGCCATAGCCGACTACGACGATTTCCTCTTTCAGAGGGAATGAGCCTATACAGGTCATCCAATACGGTAGCATATTTTTCAACAGTTTGCCAATATGTAGGGGTACGGCATGCCGTGCCCCTAAGGTATCATAGCACGGCAGACCATTGGGAAACAGCCTCGTGAAACGAGGAGAGATTTGGGCTATCTTCAGTTTTGTGGTAGCTCTCGCCCTCACGGTGGGGGTTTTTAATTTTGCCCATGGGACGGGAAGGAACGACTTCCCGATGTGTGGTCGTCCCTTGAGGTGAGGAAAGCCGAAATCTAATTGTAAGGAGGATTCGATATGCCGAGCCTGGCATACGTGCGTGGCGAGCCGATGGAGATAGGAAACGATGTCCAGCTTTTATTGAGACTTGCGCTGTTATTAGGAACAGCCTTTTGGCTTTTAACATGGGATGAAAAGATCGATCTCGGTAATGTTCCATAAGCGACGACGGCTTCGTTTGGGAGAAACCCCTTCTTGATGGCTTCCCGTTCTGCGGATACGGGCGCACCAATGGGGTCCACTGGAACTGTGCTCTGAGGCCCTTAATAGACTATCAAGCGACACTTTCAACCACGTGGTATGGGTCCCGGAGGAAAAGCTGTGGTACATGTACATGCGCCCGGAGAGGGGAGCTCTGGGGACGAACGACCTTATGGCGGTGTCGGTGAGCGAGAACCTTCTGGACTGGAGCACGCCTCGCACTATCATGTATCCGGACGAGTGGGATGACCTGGTTCGTGTATTCGGCCTGGGAGGGGGAGGCTAAACTGGAACTTTTCAGAAACTATGGGTTAAATGTCATCCCCGGAGACGGCTTCCTGCCAGCGGTGGTGCCTTCGGCGGTAGCGAGCTGGATACTGCTCCTGAAACGTTTCGGCACGATGCGGCTTTCAGATGTCCTTGTACCGGCCGTAGAGTTGGCTGAGGAGGGATTTCCCATGTACGATTCCTTACACAGGAGCATAGCGGGGAACACAGAGAGGTTCCTTAAGGAGTGGCCCTCCTCGGCCGAGGTCTTCCTTCCGGAGGGAAAGCCTCCCCCCTTAGGGATGATCTTCCGGCAGCCGGACCTGGCCGCTACATTCAGGCGACTTTTGACCGCCGAAAGCGGATTCGGAAGGGATGAGGGCCTCCGCGCCGCCCACGACGAATTCTACAGGGGGAGATAGCCGAAAGGATGGTCAAATTCTGCAGGGAAAACCCCGTGAGGGATGCGTCCGGGGTTTCGCACAGCGGGCTTTTGAGCTTGGAGGACCTCGGGAGCTACGAGGCCAGGGTCGAGGAACTCCTGTGCACCTCGTACCGGGGTTTCACGGTGTACAAGTGCAACTCTTGGACCCAAGGTCCCGTGCTCCTGCAGACCTTAAACCTCTCGGAAAACTTCGACTTGGCATCAATGGACCACAACTCTGCGGATTACATACACACCGTTACGGAGTGCATGAAGCTCGCATATGCGGACGTGGTGCCGGGCCTTGGCTTCCCTTTGGAGGCCCGTGGACAGATGTTCTCGCTCGTAAGGGGGCATCCCAACTGCCTTGAGCCCGGCAAGCGGCCGAGGACGACCCTCACCCCTTCGCTGCTTTCTAAGGGAGGGGAGTTTTTCATAGCCTTCGGGAGCCCGGGAGGCGACGCCCAGGACCAGTGGGCCCTCCAGTTCCTTCTGAACGTTGTGGAGTTCGGAATGTCGCTCCAGGAGGCCGTAGAAGCGCCCACGTTCTGGACGAGGCATTTCCCTTCGTCTTTCTACCCGAGGAATGCGGCTTCCCCGAGGCTGGACCCGGCTTACGCAGGAGGATGGTAGGATGAACAAGTACGTATACCGCCTCTTCGCCGCCACCTTCTTCCTCTCCCTCTCCTTCTACATCTGGAGGGGGGTGCTCAACAATTTCCTCGTGGAGGACTTGGGGGCCACAGGGTTCGACAGGGGCCTTATGGAGTCCGTGAGAGAGGTCCCGGGGCTGCTCTCGGTCCTCCTCATGGCCATGCTTGGAGCTATGGCTGAGCCCCTCTTAGGGTTCCTCTGCATGATGTTACTGGCGG
>DTXA01000095.1 GCA_012962735.1 Candidatus Latescibacterota bacterium | reverse complement strand
TATGCCCTGGGCGTGGGATGCGCCGAAAGTCGTAACCCTCCCTCCTGCTACCGTACGGCAGGGGCCTGGAGGCCATCTCCTCGCCTGTGCTTCCGTCCAAGACCACAATAGCCCCGTCCCATACGCAGACCACGTCGTCCACACCGTCGCCGTCTATATCCCCGACCTGGAATTCCGCCGCCCCCGAAGAACTTGGGTCCGGCCTTCCCCTCTGCCAGAGGATTTCGCCTTCCACGTCCAGAGCAGTAAGGCAGGTTAAGCTGGAATCTCCAGCCTGTGCCACGAGTATCCTCCAGTTGCCCCTGCTTATGCGGCCGAACTTCAGGAACCGGGACCCCCACTCCCCCATCCCGATCTCCCGCCAGAGCACGGGCTTGGGGTACCGCTCCTTTAGCTTTTCCACTTCCTCCTCCTCGGCCCTCCGTCGTGATATATAGAAATTGTACGCCTGCCTAGAAGTCGTCACCCGGACATTATCGTACCGACATTCAGCGCAGCTTCTTATCCCGGCCTTGCCCGTGGGATATGCGTCGTCCTGAACTTCAAAGGCGAGCTCCCCGTCTACGTAACATGCGATCCGCTTCCCCTGTACCCCCATCTTTAAGTAGTAATAGCGCTTAGGGTCGCACGGGAAATCCACCGCGACCATGTCTACGAACTCTAAATCCGAACGGCGGTACAGCACGAGCTTCTTCCACTCCCTTATCCCGTAGAAGTAGTAGTGCCGCACGTCCTTGAGTCTGGCCACCAGCCCGGATTCATATACCGGATACCTGCGGCCCGAGTTGAAGGTGGGCTCAAATTCTAAATCCGGCGAGTGGCCGATGGCTATCCCCGGCATCTGGCGGATACGAGCTTCGACCGAGTAGTCGGCCCAAAGGAGGTCGCCTGTAACTAGGCACTGGTCGAAGGTCCCAGTGCTGTTGCTGCACTGGGCCAGTAGGGCCCTCCCTCCCTCGTACAGGACAAACCACTGGCTTGCCCCCCGCCCTAAGGGGTTCTCCCAACCGGCCAGGAACCCCTCCTCCACGTGCCGCACTGGAACGTCCGGCCGGAAGAGGGGCCCCTCCGGACATCCCTCCAGTTCTATCAGGGCGAGTATCTCTTCCTCCATAGCTCTCTCCTTATCCCCCTTTTGGAATATAGATACCTTTCCAACCCAAATCAAGCTTTTTTCCCGCATTTCCTTTAGAATATGTCAACATTTAATGTTACGTTCCATCGTCCTGCACAGTTTCTCGGAGTTGGAGGTCGAGGACGGAAACAGGGCCTACGAGACCTCAAACCTCATAGACGGAACCTTCACAGCCCTCAAGCTCAACCTCAGCCAGGGGTCGTCTTCGGCAAGGGATTCGACGAGTCCCATTCGGGGGACCTTCATCATGGGGCGTTTCCTCTTCTCACGGACGTGGTGATGCCCCGGACGAGCGGCAGGGGCTGGCCAACCGGAGGTGTTGGACTCCCCGGACGTCAACCACCCCCTGCCTTCTTGAGAAACCGCTCTATATCCTCATCCTTCCCCACTACCATCAACACGTCACCCTCCTCCAACTGCTCCTCTGGGCCGGGGAGGCTGACAAAACACCCCTCCCCCCTCCGGATGCCGATGATCATAAGGTTATGTCGCTTTCGGAAGTTTGTATCAGCTATGGTCTTCCCTATCAAGCCCTCGGGAGCCGGCAGTTCAACTAAGCTCTGCTCCTCGGCCAACATTATGTACGACAGCACCCCCGGCCCCATGAGCCCCCGGGCCACCTGTTGGGCGATCTGGATCTCCGGGTAGATCACCTGGTGCACCCCTATGCGCTGGAGTATCCTTCCGTGCAAGGGAGATGCAGCCCTGGCCACGATCCTTTTCACGCCCAGGTCCCTCAGGATGGCGGCCGTGAGTATGTTTACTTCTATGCTGTCCCCGATAGCCACGACGGCCGCGTCCACATCCTCTATCCCGAGGGACCTCAGGGCGGCTTCGTCCGTGCAGTCCATACATACAGCCTGGGCCACAAGGTCCTTTATCTGCTCCACGAGCCTCATCTCCCTGTCCACAGCTATGACCTCGGCCCCGAGCTCGGATAGCCTCGTGGCTGTCTCAAATCCGAACCTTCCCAACCCGAATACCACGAACTGTCGCATGGCCAACTCCTCACCTTATAGGCTTTTCTTCATCTGTTTTTCCTTCGGCCTCTTCCATATAACACCTCCCCTATGGCCCTTCCCCCGCACGAGCAGGCCTATGTGGAGAGGTTCGCCAGGCAACCGCATAAGCCTCTAAGAACACACCTCGTCGGATCAGCTCCCAGATGTTCACGAACCTTTGCACGAAGGCCGAATAAAATAGGCCATGCCGGACATGGCCTTGATCTTCCTCCCGAGCTTTACGGCAAGTTCCCTCCATCTCCTAAAGCCTCTTCGAAATTCACTCGGAAAGATAACCCCTTCCCTTGACGGTGTCAAGGGAAAATTATCCTCGCTCACCCTTCTCAATCCCACACTTGCTTTTTCAGCCCTATCTTTTTATCTTTCCTCCGAAGGAGCTAGCCTCGGCCGAAACCTTTAGACGGAGGTTTAAGTGGCTGGACTGGCCACCTTGAAGCTGGAGCTAAGGCCCTGGGAATTCTGGGCCGCAGGAGAAAGTTCTGCTCGAGGGGCGGAGTTCGGCCTGGCCGTCCGGGAGGTGGGGTGAAGGTACTGGGGATAGAGACGGCCACGGAATTCGCCAGTGTGGCCGTGGTGGAGAAAGGGGAAGTATACGTCGAAGCCCTCGCCCGACTCCACCGAAGGCTCACAGAGGAGTTGGTGCTCCTTATCAGGTGGGCCTTAGAGCGGGCTGGGATGGAACCGAGGGAATTGGACGGGGTGGCGGTCTCCATAGGTCCCGGTTCCTTCACAGGGCTGCGGGTGGGCGTAGCAACGGCCAAGGGGCTGTGCTTCGCCTGCGGGCTCCCCTTGGCGGCCGTGCCTACATTGAAGGCCATGGCCGCCCGGATGGCCCACTCCCCCTTCCCCATCTGTCCCCTGTTGGACGCCCGGCGCAAGGAGGTGTACGCCGCCCTATACCGGTGGGAAGAGGATGGGTTGACTGAGGCCCTTCCCCCCCAAGCCTTCAAATTGGAAGAACTCCTCACATCCCTGGAGGGTCCTGTGCTTTTCACCGGCGATGCGGTCGGGGTTTTCAAAGAGGCGATCCGGGAGAGGCTCGGGAACGGGGCCCTGTTCGCACCCCCGGAGCTCTCCAGACCTCATGCGGCTTCGGTGGCCCGGATGGGGGAGGAGGCCTTGGCCCAGGGGGATGTTTCGGACCTCTCATCCTTGGAGCCCCTTTACATCCGGAGTCCGGATGTAAAACATATAAGGCCCTCGAAGCCACCATGTCCGAGGTCCTCAAAATCCACCCCTCCGACAACGTAGCCGTCGCCCTGAAGGACCTGGAGAGGGGCGTGGAGGTGGAACTCCCCGGGGGGAAGCTCACTGTCCGGGAACGCATCCCGGCTGGACATAAGGTGGCACTTGTGCCTATTCCCGAAGGTTCGTACGCGATTAAGTATGGAGCTCCGATAGGACGGGCGCTGAAGGACATAAACCCCGGCGATTGGGTCCACACCCATAACCTCCGAGGAACGAGGGGGAGGGGAACATGACCTTTCTGGGATACCGCAGGCCAGACGGAAGTGTGGGCGTTCGCAACCACCTCCTGGTCCTCCCCACGGTCTCCTGTGCGAACAAGGTCGCATACGGGGTAAAGTCCTTTCTGCCGGAAGTCGTGGTAGTCCCTCATCCATATGGCTGCACCTTCGATGTAGAAGAGATCGGACGTTTCGTCAGGGTCCTGAAAGGGTTCGGCGCACATCCAAACGTCGGCGCTGTCGTGCTGGTGGGTCTTGGGTGCGAGCCCACGCCTGTGGAGGAGGTGTACGATACGATCCGGGGGTCCGGAAGGCCTGTAGCCCTGGTGGAAGTCCAGAAGGAAGGAGGCGTAAGGAAGGCTATCGGGAAGGTGCTGGAATACGCCCGCAAGTTTTCAGAGAGGATGGAAGGGGCGATTCGGGAGAAGGTTCCTCTCTCAGAGCTTACGGTGGCTTTGGAGTGCGGCGGCTCCGACGCCTACTCCGGACTTTCTGCCAACCCTGCCGTGGGCGCCTTCTCGGATATGCTCGTGGCCGAAGGCGGCACCGTGGTCCTCTCCGAGACCTCGGAGCTTGTGGGGGCCGAGCACGTACTGGCTGAGAGGGCCACGGGCCCCGAAGTGAGGGAGAAGCTTCTCGGGATCGTGCGACGGGCCGAGAGGGAGTTGGCCCTTTCTTCTCCGGACTCGGGAGGTCTGTACCTCGCCCCCGGAAACGTGGAGGGGGGCCTGACTACTATAGAGGAGAAGTCCTTAGGGTGCGCCTACAAGGCTGGGACGTCTCCGATCGTAGAGGTCGTCGAGTACGCCCAACGCCCCTCCTGCAGGGGGGGAGTAGTGGTCATGGACACACCGGGGTACGATGTGGCCTCGATGACAGGGATGGTCGCTGGAGGGGCCCAAGTCGTGGTCTTCACCACCGGAAGGGGAACCCCCACGGGATGTCCCATCGCCCCAGTCCTCCGGGTCTGCTCCAACACACCTACATTCTGGAGGCTTTCAGGGGATGTGGACGTAAACGCCGGCACCATCGTGGAGGGAAAGGAGGACGTACAGGAGGTCGGAGGGCGTATATTTCAGGAGGTGGTCAGGGTCGCCTCCGGGGGACAGACCAAGTCGGAGCACTGGCCCTACCAGGAGTTCGCCGTGGCCCGCACCAGTTGGATAGAGAGGAAGGTCCTGTGCGAAGGCTAAGCTCGGACTCTCCGATCTGGGCTATGCAGCGCATCTTGGCCGTGGACTATGGTAGAAGGCGCATCGGCCTGGCCGTGAGCGACCCCCTGGGCCTCACCTCCCAGGGCCTCGATTCCCTCGTGGTCTCCTCCCGGGAGGAGGCCTTAAGGCGGCTCTGCGACCTCATCCGCCGGTGGGGGGTCGTGGAGATTCTCCTGGGCCTCCCCCTTCGCACTGACGGGAGAGAAGGGCCCGAAGCGCAGGAGGTGCGGGACTTTGGGGAGAAGCTCGCCGCCCGGTCGGGCGTTAGGGTGACCTTCTGGGATGAGAGGCTTACCAGCCGGGAGGCCCTCCGTGCCCTGCACGATATGGGGAAGGAGCTCAGGGACCGGAAGGAGGAAGTGGACCGCATCAGCGCAACCTTGCTGTTACAGGGGTACCTGGCCAGCCGGTCCCCGGGAGGAGGAAAAGAATGATTGGGGCTGCGATGGAGAGGCGAACTGAGGCTATTCTGGACTTTGCCTGGGCCCTGCTGTTGGTCCTACTCTCGGCCTTCCTAATGGCCGTGGCCCTCCTCCTCTTCCTCCCCTTCAGTCTCCTCAAAGCCCTCCTCCGGCTCCGCTGGGGACTGTTGATCCCCGCCGGGCTTTTGGCTGGGGCCATCGGATGGGGCTTATACCAGAACCGCCCCACCGGGACCGGGCCCACTCTCGTGGAGGTCCCCCCGGGCGCTTCCGCCTCCCGGATCGCCCGGATGCTGGAGGACCGCGGCCTTATCTGCAGCGCCCGGCTCTTCCGCCTCTTGGCTGACCTATCGAGGGACGACCTTAAGGCCGGGATGTACGAGCTGGACGGGAGGTGGCCTGCCCATCGCATCCTCCAAGAGCTGCGCAGGGGCAGGCCTTACACAGTAAAGGTGACCATCCCCGAGGGCCTGACCCTTAGGCAGATCGCCGAGGTCCTCTGGCGCAAGGTTCAAGTGGACTCCGCAGCGTTCGTGGCCTTAGCGGCCGATTCCGCCTTCGCTCGGTCCTTGGGAGTTCCGGCCCCGACCTTAGAGGGGTACCTCTTCCCGGACACGTACCTGCTGCCCTGGCGCCCCTCCCCGGATGCGGTCCTGCGCACGATGGTGGAAGGATTCCGCAGGGCCTTCCCGGATACCCTTTGGGAACGGGCGGAGGCCCTAAGTCTTTCCCCACATCAAGTGGTGATATTAGCCTCCATAGTCGAAAAGGAAGCCATGGTGGATCGGGAACGGCCCCTCATCGCCTCGGTGTTCTTGAGGCGCTTAAAACTCGGCTATCCCCTCCAATCGTGCTCTACAGTGCTGTACGCCATGGGGAGACACAAAACCCATCTGACCGAAAGGGACCTCCACTTCCCATCTCCCTACAACACCTACCTACATCAAGGCCCCCCCGGGTCCTATCTCCAACCCGGGACGGGCCAGCGTCTTAGCGGTGCTGTACCCCGCCAAGGAGAAGTACCTGTATTTCGTCTCCAAGGGCGACGGCACCCACATCTTCTCCAAGTCCTACCGGGAGCACCTGAGGGCAAAGCGGATGGTGCGCAGGAAGGGTTAATCGGCCCTCCATCCTCACTCCAAAGGCATCACGTAGTGGATCTGCCTGGCCACCTCGACGAAGCCTATCTTGGGATAGAACCTCTTCGCTATCTCGTTTTGCTCCAAGGTTTCTATTTTGGCCATCTCCATCCCCTGCTCCCGGAGGTAATTCAAGGCTCTCTCCATCAAGGCCTTCCCTATCCCCCGGCCCTGGTACTCCGGAAGCACGGCTATGTTGGGTATCCATCCGATCTTGGTCTCGGGGTCTATCCTGGTCGTTATGTATCCCACAGACTTGTCCCCTTCCTCCACCACGAATATCCCCCTGGGATTTGCCTCTATATCCCAGATTATATGTCGGGCCTTGCGGAACCTCCAGTCTTTCCCCCCCACAACCCCGAACTTCCTCTCTATATTCTGATCTATGGACACACCTTCAAAGCACACGAGGGTGATCTCCACAAGTGCATCCCGGTCCTCGGACCGATAGGACCTTATGGTCATCTCCCCTCCTTATCTCCCTGAGCTTCTGGAGCGCCCTCTCGGCCTGTTCCCCCGAAAGCACTATCTCGCCCATCACAGAGCAGTAGATAAGCACGTAGGTCTTGGTGGGGTCCCCTGGGAACTTACCGTACTCCTTACGCTCCCGCACCACCTTTGCTGTGCACTCCATAGACACCTCCTGATCGTTTGCCGAGAACTTCAAATTCATACCCTACGCCTACCTCCTCCGCTATGCTGTCGAGTCCACAGGTGCCGAGGTTGAGGGGTCCCTCGCCTGTCACGCATCTGTAGTCGGCAATCAGTTCGGGTTCCATAGACGATCCTCCATCCTAAGAAAAGCTACCGCACGAAGGAGAAAGACCTGGCCACCAGGTCCACCTGCCTCAGGTATGGCTCCTTGGTCGCACCAGGCACGAACACCGCGACATCCACGATGTAGGCCCTCCCCTCGTGCTGGAACCCATAGCACCGGAAAGGCCCACCGGCTACGAACCTCGGGTTCTCCCAGATCCCGGAGAGCCTCACCGCCGGCCTTCCGGCGAATTCCACGGCCTCCTCTTTGAGCCACTGGGGGACGACCCTGTCCCCATTGTAGTACCTGGCCCCTATGTTGTCCCTTTGGGCCCTCAACCACGCCCCGTCTAAGGTATCCGGGGCATCCCCCCACCAGACGAAAATCCATCGCTCGGGTGTCCTCTTGCGCACCCAGACGAACCCCTCCCCCGCCCGTTCCACCCGGTATCCTCTCGGAAGCCTCAAACTCCACCCGAACCTGGACCGCAACATATCCTCGGCTCCTCTCTCCTCACCGTGCCTGTATATCCATCCCGAGAGTCGCTCCTCCAGGGCCTTCTCGAACATACGGAAGATCGCATCCCCCCACTCCCCAGCCTTCTCCCTTAAAGCCTCCCCGTCCCGGGCTACCAAAGCGCAGAAAAATTGATCCCTCGCCCAGACGTCCCTCCGGAACCCCAATACCGCCCCCTCGTCCTCGATCCTCTTCAGCACCCTCCGGCCCAGAAGCGACCTAACCAGGTCCGCCGTCCCTTCGGGCGTGTCTAAGCGGGCTATAAGCAAAATGTTGCGCCACCTCCTGAAGAACCCGAACTTCTCCGGCGGCTCTATCCGGACGATAAACACCTTCTCCTCCTGTGGCGTCCGCACCACACGCTCGAGTGCCCCCCGCACCAGCTCCCCGGCCGAGGCCCAGTCCTCGGAATCCGCTACAGCGACCACTTCATGTAGGCCCCCCCCGCCCTCCGGAAGTCTCCCGCACCCGGACAGCGCCCAGACGATTATCAAGATTCTGCATCGCATTACTTTGACAATTTCTTCCTTTCTCCCATCTACAAATGCCAGGAATTGAGACCCTGTCGAATTATCAGAACTCCTGCATCCACCGCTTCGCCCTATCCCAGAACCTGCGGAAGGGACCCCCTCTTCCCTCCCCGGTCGGAATGCCCTCCTGGCCCAGGCGCTCCTTCCCATACAGGACTAGCCCTACGCTGGTCGCAAAGGCCGGGTCGGAGATCTGGTCCGTGAGCCCCTGGACACCTCTCGGGACCCCCAGCTGCACCGGAAGCCCGAAGACCTCCCCAGCCAATTCCACCGCCCCGTCCAACATGGCTCCCCCGCCGGTCAGCACGATCCCCGTGGTCAGCATGTCGGCGTACTCGGTGCGTTCGATCTCCGAACGGGCCAAGAGGAATATCTCCTCCATCCTGGGCTCTATGATCTCCGCCAATTCTCGCTGTGGTACTTTCCGCCCGGGCCGGGACCCCACCCCGGGCACGTGCACCATATGGTCCTCCCGCGCCCGCTTCACCAGGGCCACCCCGTGTTCCACCTTGATCTGCTCTGCTGCCTCCAAAGGGGTCCTCAGGCCTATGGCGAGGTCCCTGGTCACGTTGTTCCCCCCCAGCCCGATCACCGTGGTGTGTCGCAGGCTCCCCCCCAAAAATATCGCTATGTCTGTCGTCCCCCCGCCCACGTCCAAAAGCCCTACTCCCAGGTCCTTCTCGTCCTCCGAAAGCACAGCGTAACTGGAGGCCAACGGCTCCAACACGAACTCCCGCACCTCGAGCCCTGCCCTCCGCACGCTCTCCCGGATGTTCTGCACGAAGGTCGCAGCAGCCGTCACGATATGTACCCTGGCCTCAAGCCGCACCCCCACTATCCCCACAGGGTCCCTGATCCCCATCTGGTCGTCCACAATGAACTCCTGCGGAAGCACGTGGAGGATCTCCCGGTCCATCGGGATAGAGACCGCACGGGCAGCATACAGCACCCTGTCCATATCCTCCTTCCTGATCTCCCCCCCTTGCC
>DTXA01000094.1 GCA_012962735.1 Candidatus Latescibacterota bacterium | reverse complement strand
CCATAGGATGCAGGAGCTGGTCTCCAAGGACAAGGAGCCTATAACGCCTTTCATAGATAAGGTCCGCCAGCTCTACAGGGACCTCGGGGTTTCCACGATATTGGTGATAGGTGGCTCCGGGGACTACTTCGACGTCGCCGATTGTGTGATCTGTATGGTGGAGTACAAGCCCCACGACCTGACAGAGCAGGCCCGTGTCATTGCGGAGAAGTACAAGGCGGAACGCAAGCCCGAAGGGGGAGAATACTTCGGGAGGATCACCGAGAGGGTCCCCCTGGCCCACAGCTTCGATCCCAGCAAGGGCAAGAGGGAGGTCAAGATCTCCTCCAAGGGTCTACAGTCCATCGCCTTCGGTACCCACAACATAGACCTCGGAGCAGTGGAGCAGTTGGTCGATATAAGCCAGACCCGGGCCATAGGGGATGCCATATACTACGCAACGAGGTATATGGACGGAAGGAGGAGGTTGAGGGAGATAGTGGAAGCTGTATTGAGCGACATAGAGGAAAAGGGCTTAGATGTGCTCAGCCCTAGGCCCGTGGGGGACTACGCTCGCTTCAGGGGGCTCGAGCTCGCCGCCGCCATCAACCGCCTGAGGACACTTTCCGTGCGGCAGAGGCCCTGACGCATACACCCTCGCCCGCCTACGTAACCCGCAACACGGCGGCCCCCTCAATTTCGCTCCGTTTGAGCCTGAGGAGCACCTCGTTGGCCTGTTCCAGGGGATATACTTCTACCTCTGTACGGATGGGGATCTCCGCCGCCAGCTTTAGAAGGTCCTCTGCATCTTTACGGGTGCTGTTGGCCACACTGCGAACCGTGCGCTCCCCATACAGCAGTTGATAATCCATTTGGGGGATAGGGGTCATGTAGATTCCCGCAAGGGCCAAAGTCCCGCCCTTGCGCAAGGCCCTCAGGGCAAGGGGGACCAAGGGACCGGCCGGAGCGAAGATGATGGCCGAATCCAGTTCCACGGGGAGCTCGTGCTCAAGCCCTCCGGCCCAGGCGGCGCCGAGCTTCAGGGCCAGCTGCCTGTGTTCCGAACTCCTCGTGAAGGCGAAAACTTCACATCCCCAGTACCTGGCCACCTGTATAGTCACGTGGGCCGAGGCCCCGAACCCGTACATCCCAAGCCGCTCCCCCGGCTTGACATCGCTGAGCCTTAGGGCTCGGTACCCTATGACCCCGGCACACAGAAGCGGGGCGGCCTGAAGGTCCGGGAACCCCTCCGGTACTGGATAGGCGAAGTCCGCCCTCGCCAGGAAGTACTCTGCGAACCCGCCGTCCACATGTAACCCCGTGAACCTCGCCCGGTCGCACAAGTTCTCCCTTCCCTTCCGGCAGAACCGACACTCCCCGCAGGTATCGTAAAGCCAGGGGATACCCACCCGGTCCCCCTCCAGGAACCTGGTCACCCCCCTCCCCACCAGGTCCACGACCCCCACGATCTGGTGTCCTGGCACCACCGGGATCTTAGGCAGGTTCAAGTCCCCCTCTACGATGTGCAGATCCGTCCTGCACACCCCACACGCCTGTACCCTCACCCGCACCTCCCCCGGTCCGGGCTCGGGGTTCGGGAGCTCGGCCATTTCCAGAGGCCTTTCCTCCGCTGGCTTCGGGGCCTTCAAGAACATCGCCCGCATATCATCTATCTCTTTGCGCCGTAGTAATCTTGATAATCCCGCAAGACGCCCGCCCCGCCGAACTCTGTCATAAACGCCCGCACCCGACGATGCAGACGCCCAGCCTTTCCATCAAAGCACCTCCTCGATCTTAGCCCGTTCGTACTCCGCCCGCCGCTCTCTCAAGTACGTCGGCACCGGTACGTCCCACCAGCCTACGGCGATTCCCCCCGAGTACGGGAACTCCTTGTTCACCGTCACCTCGACCACCGCCGGGCAGCCGGCTTCGAACGCCCGCTTTAAGGCGGGCTTGACCTCAGTGGCCTTGGAGACCTGCTCGGCATAGCATCCGAACCCCTCAGCTATGGCCTTGAAGTCGGGCGAGGTCAGGCGGCCGTCCGGCTTTGCGAAGTCGCACGCTATCCTACGGTCCTCCCCGTAGGCAGCCACCTGCAGGTCGTCGATCGACTGCCAGCCGGTGTTATTCAGCACGAGGACCACGACCGGGATTTCATACTGGACGGCAGTGGCCAGCTCGTGTATGGTCATGAGGAAGTCTCCGTCCCCGGCTATCCCGACCACATGCCTGTCAGGACGGGCCAGCTTGGCCCCTAGGGCAGCAGGGAGGGTAAATCCCATGGTGGAAAAGCCCCCTGTGGTGATGTTGGTGCGGGGTTCGTAGAACGGGAATTCCTGCAGGATCTGGGCCTGGGCGTTGCCGGAGGAGGACACCACCAATGCGTCCCTGGGCAGGAACTCCCGCACCTCCTTCAGCACCGCCGATATGGTCACGGGCTCCCGTGAGGGGTCCCGGAAGGGGGCCAGGCGTTCGAACCACTCGGCCCTGAGCTCGGATATCTCAGCTCGATATCCAGGCTTGGAGGGGATATCCCTGTCGCTCAAAGCCTCGAAGATCTGGGATAGCACAAGCTTGGCGTCCCCAACTAAGCCAACCTCCACGGGGTAGTTTTTACCGATCTCGTACGGGTCTATATCCACCTGTATCAGCTTGGTCGGGGGGATGTTGTAGGTGATCCCATGCCGGTACGACGAGGTCGTCTCGTCCGCGAAGCGCGCCCCCACGGCCAAAAGCACGTCCGCATTCTTGGCCAAAGTATTTCCGCAGGTCGTACCCTTGGAGCCTCCTAAGAGCCCGGCGAGGGGGTGGTCCTCCGGGAAGCAACCCTTGCCAGGCAGCGTGGTGATCACAGCAGCATCCAAACGCTCGGCAAGCTTCCTAAGTTCCTCCCATGCCTCCGAGTGGTTCACCCCTCCTCCGGCCAGGATCACCGGACGCTGGGCCGAGGCTAAAAGCTCGGCCGCCCTTCCGACATCCCCCTCGTCGGCTGCAGTGCGGGCCGAGCTCGCCCTCCCGATAGGCCCCGGCACATCCACCTCGGTATCCTCGGCCTGGACGTCCATTGGCAGGGCGATCACCACCGGCCCCAGACGGCCGGACATCATCGTCCTGAACGCCCGGGACAGTATACCCGGCAGTTGCCCTATCTTGGTTACTCGCCAGCACCGCTTGGCTAAGGGTTCTAAAGCCCTCAAATTGTCCGCATCCCTGCGGCGCTCGACCTCCTGGAGCACCCCTTTGCCGGACATATATGTATGCGCATCCCCGATGAACACGAGGCAAGGAGTGCTGTCCACATAGCAGGTCGCAAGCCCGATAGCGGGGTTCATCGCCCCTGGGCCTATGGAGGTGAAGCAGGCGAGTGGCCTGCCGCAGGCACGGTAGTATCCATCCGCCAAGTGCACAGCGGCCTGCTCCGCCCGAACCTGGAGTATCCGCACGTCGTTGCGGCCGACGAAGGCGTCCACCAGCCCGAGACATCCATGCCCTGGGATGCCCACGAAGTAGGGCACTCTCTCCCTCGCCAGGTACTCTGCCACAATCTGCCCGCCGGTAAGCCGCATGACGACCTCCCCCAAAAAGTATCCCAGCGAAGAACTTTTTTGGGCTATAGAGCAATAGAGACGTACTTGGACTCCATATATTCCTCCAAGCCCTCGTGCGCTCCCTCCCTGCCTGTTCCGCTCTCCTTCATCCCCCCGAAGGGGCACTGGGCCGTGGCCGGGACCATATCGTTGATCCCAACTATCCCGAACTCCAACGCCTCGGCCATCCTTATCGCTGTGTTCAGGCCTCGGGTCAGAACGTAGGCAGCCAAGCCGTACGATGTGTCGTTGGCCGAGGCGATGGCCTCCTCCGTGGTCCGGAACCCGAAGACAGGGAGGATCGGCCCGAAGACCTCCTCGCAGGACAGCCGCATCCCTCGGTGGACGTCCGTGAGCACCGTGGGGGTGAACCAGAAACCCTTAGCGTATGCCTCTCCCTTAGGGGCCCCTCCACCGCACAGCACCTTGGCTCCCTTGGCTATTGCGTCCTCCACGAACGCCTCCATCTTCCGCACGGCCCCTTCGTCGAAAAGGGGGCCCATATCTACCTCTGGGTCCAGGCCGTTCCCCACCCGGAGTTCTTCGGCCAAGGCGACACAGCGCTCAGTGAACTCCTTCCGTATCTCCTCATGCACGTAGAACCGGGTGGGAGCTATGCAGACCTGGCCCGCATTGCGGAACTTGGCCGTCACGCAGAGCCTGGCAACCTCGTCCACGTCCACATCCGGGAAGACCACCACCGGAGCGCTGCCACCCAGCTCCAAGGAGAGCTTCTTGAGCCCATCCGCCCCCAGGCGCATCAGCTCCCTTCCCACCTCTGTAGAACCCGTAAAGCTGAGCTTCCTGCAGATGGGGCTTCGGAAGAAGGCATCTGCCACCTCCTCCGCTGGTCCGGTCACGAGGTTGGCCACCCCTGGAGGCAGCCCAGCTTCCTCGAGGCACCTGAACATCTCCATGGTCGCCAACGGCGTCCCTGTGGCCGGCCGGGAGACCACCGTGCACCCGGCGGCCAATGCGGCGGCCACCTTGCGGGCCTGGAGGAGCACAGGGAAGTTCCATGGTGCTATGGTGGCACAGACCCCGTCCGGGTGCTTGAGCACCCAGTGGCGTTTTCCGGACGAGGTGGCCGGGACGATCTG
>DTXA01000093.1 GCA_012962735.1 Candidatus Latescibacterota bacterium | reverse complement strand
GGCTGAGTGATCAGCGGAGGCTCATACAGCACGCGGATGCCCTTCCAGCGGGATTCCTCGTCGTGCTCGCCGATATAGCCTCTCCTTACGAGGAGGTTCATCGCCTTTGCGAAGTCGGCGCTGTCCCAGCCGTGAACCATGTTGAAGGTGTATGCGGCGTATAGGGCGTCGTATTCCACCCAATCGCTGTTCGGGCCCTTCCCGCCTCCCTCCTCCCTAACCCTCCATAGGGTTGTGAGGATCACGTACTCGATTGGGTATATCGGCGGGATTGGGAGCTTTCCGGCCGCCTCCGCGCTCTGAATGTAGTATTCGACGTCGACCGGCCTGCCGTACCTGTCCAGGCTGCGCTTCACAGCCTCGGAGAACCTAGTCGGGCCGTAGCCGTGGTCTATGCATCTGAGCACCTGCCAGAGCCTCTCGCTTCCAACCGGCGTTGAGACGGCAAAGTGATATTTAGGGAGGAAAATGAGGTCCTTGTATGTTAGTCCGGGCTCGTAGAACTCCTCAAGCCTCCTGGCAGTATCCTTTCCGACGCTGAAGCATACTATCGTGTCGCATAGGCTTGGTATCGACTTCTCCGTCTCCGCGTCGTACTGGCCCAGGAACTGAGAGACCAGCGTCATGAAGACCTTGTATTTTCGGAGCGACTGGAGTATGTCCTGTATGCTGCGGGTCGTGAACCTGTACGCCTCGTCGATGTAGACGTAGAATGGCCGCCTCTTCTCCTCAGGCGTCTCCTCCCTGCTCATCGCTGCCAGGTAGACCTGTGCTAGTATGAGGCTTCCCAGGAAGTTCGCGAGGTCGCTTGTTATCCTCCCCTCGCTGAGGTTCACGAAGACGAAGAGGCCCTCATCCATCATCCTCCGGAAGTCTATGCTGCTACGCTCGCAGTCGAACATCGGCGCGATCACCTTCTCCTGCACGATCCTGTATATCTTCGTCATGACCGCGCTGCTTGCGTCCCTGGGCATCTTCCTGAACTCCCTCTCCCAGAACGCTATAACCTTCTGGTCTCCGCACTTGCCTAGAAGCATCTCGCGGTACTCCTCGCTTGAGAGGACGTCGTATATCCTCGTGAACTTAGGCGGCTCCGGGGATGAGCCCTCAAGAAGCAGATAAAGCGCGTTGAGCATTATCATGTCGAGGCGGGGACCCCAGAACCTCTGATATATCTTCTGAAGCGCATCCATGATCGTCCTGGCGACGAGGTCCCTGTCGAGCTTCTCCTCGTACTGTAGGAAGTTTATCTGGACTACGCTTTTGAAACGCTTGTCATATGCCGTAAGCGGGCTGATGTAGACGACTCTGTCCCACTTCTCCCTCGGCACGTGGGTCAGCGCCTTCATGACTAGGTCGCCGTGCGGATCCATGACCATGAAGCCCTCGCCGTTCTCAACGTTCTGCTTGATCAGGTTTAGGAGGAAGGTGGACTTTCCCGTTCCAGGGAAGCCGAAGACGGCGATGTGCATCCTGTCCCTCTTGTAGAGGCCCCTTCCGATTCCTGAGCTGTCCAAGCCGAGGATGACTACTGGCTCCCGAAGCCGCATATTCTCCGATGCGGCCTTCTCCTCAGCCCTCTCTTCTTCTC
>DTXA01000092.1 GCA_012962735.1 Candidatus Latescibacterota bacterium | reverse complement strand
GTCCGGGTCCAAGGGTGGGCCGGGGGTGTACTCGGGGTTGACCAGGCCGATGACCTCGTCGAGGACGATCTTCCCCCTCTGCGGGCCAAAGGGCGACCCCTTGGCCTCGTATGTGATCCCCTCGTACGCCTCCGCCTCCGAGGTGAGGTACCCCACGGCATCGTTGGCGACAGTGATCACGAAGCTGTACTTGTGCCCGGCTCGTTCTTCGAACTTGGCTCCAAGTTCGGCCGTCAGCTCCCCGGGGATCACTCCTATCGCCGTATCGTCCAATATCAGGGCTTGGATCAAAGTCCTCGGTTCCCTTTCGGCCTCCTCCCTTAGGGGAAGCTCTACCACCTTCCACCGGAACGTCATCCGCACATCCGACTCGGTGCGGATGTTATCCGCCATCCTCATCACCTCCTGGGATAGGGCCAAGACGAAGGCCTTATTGGGAGGGACCTTTACCCCGTCTATCTCGTCGAGCTCTAAGGATGGCTGCTGATCCCCTGCAGCCCCGAGGGTGAAAAGGGTGAACAGGTCATAGTACGGCCTTCCCTCCTCGTACTGCGAGAAGAGCATCCTGCCGTTCTCTACAAGCTCTATGTACTTTCTCGCATACCCCGGCCACCCCGGCCCGAACTTCCCCACCAAATCCGGCCCCCAGGAGGTGGTGAATATATTGGGGTGGCTTCCGAAGTTGAAGAGGATGGCCCTTAAATTCCCTTGGACATCTTCTATGCGGCCCACGTACACACGGGTGTTCACGAATCCCCCTACGGTCCTGTGCCGGTTCACGGTGAGCCTCTCCGGAAGCGTCCCGATACCGAACCCCACTCTTGCTTCGAAGGTCCTCTCCTTGGCCATCTTCACAGCTTCGACCACCTGTCCGGCGAGCCAGTCCCTCACCCTTTGTCTGTATGTCCTCGGGTACGAATGGTTGTGTGTCGCAGCTAAGATAATGTGTTCCTTAGGAATATCTGTCTCCTCCTGAACCCTCTCTTTGATGCACTCCCCCTCCGAAGCGCGGACCCCGATGACGTCGCAGGCCACCAGAAGCACCTCCAATTCCCCCACCTTCAGTATCAGTGCCTTAGCTTCTATGTCCGGCCCGTAGAACTCGAAGGTCGGCACCTGCTTTCCGTAGGAAGGCTCTATCGGCCAGGGCGGGGCGATGGAGGCCGCTCCAATCCCGACCTCGAGCTTCCCCCGGGCTGAGACTTCGTACACCTCTCCCACGTCTTCGGGCACATCCCCGGAGGCGTGTGTCTGAAGGGACAAAAGGCAGAAGATGCCCAGCCATAGCATCGATGCGGTCTTCATCGGTGCCCTCATTTGACAAGCTGCCCGAAGAACCCCAGCGATGGGGCGAGCTTCCACTCCACGTCGAAGAACCCGGCGGCTACGACACCACCCCATCCTTCGGTCCTTACGGCTTTCCCGTAAACTATGTAGTCCGGAAGGCCCGAGGAGGCATGGAGGGCATCCAAGGCCCCCGTGAGCTTGGTTCCCTCCAAGTCCGTGCCCGCGTTGACTAGCACGAGCCTTTCTGGGTTGAGGGGGTTGGGGTATACCTCCTTAAGCGCGAGGTGCTCCCCCGGGATCGTCCT
>DTXA01000091.1 GCA_012962735.1 Candidatus Latescibacterota bacterium | reverse complement strand
GACCTCCCCAACGACCTCCTTCGCCAGCGGGGTCGAATACTCTATCCACAGGGAATCCAACCGTCCGAACGCCCAGGGATCCTCGCTGTACACCTTCACCCGAAACTGTATATACCGCCGGCCATCCGGAACCGTTGCCTCCATGCCCGAGGCGGGGATCGGCGACCAGGGACTCCAGTGTTCATCATCGTAGGTGATCAATCCCCGCATCCCCGGGAAAAGGGGATTGCTCGCATCAACCCTCCAGGGGCGTTCTCTCAAACTGAGATATTCCTTCTTCGTTACCGGCTCCTCACCTACTTCCGTTATCATGTGGTACGTTAAAGGGCTGTCGTCCGTCCCAGCTCGCACCTCCACGCCGATCGAAACCGGGGCATCCTCCCAGACGACGGGTTCGGGGTCCACGAGGACCGAGTCCCAGAGCGTCGGCACGACCCGCCGCTTCAGATCGAACTCGGACACGTCAGCGGCCTCCTCCGCTTCCGGCGGACCGGCCCACGTCCATTCCTTCTTCCAGCGGAGTTTCTCGAAGTCCCAGAAGATCCTCCCGAAGTTCACCGGCGCTTTCAGGTCTATAATCTCCGAAGTAAATCACGCCTCCGGAGCAAACCCCTCCCCGTACAGCTCGATCTCTGCGAGCGTAAACCCGGCCAGCGTCGTATTCGTCAACTTGAAGAATCGGAAAGGCTGTAATGGAAAGGCGATCTCCACAATACTCTCATAATTACCCGGCTCCTCCTTCAAGATAATCTCCAGAGGCTCCAGTCCTGGAGTAGATCGTGGAGGTTCTTCACGCAGCCCTGCCGAGACCTGGTACGCCCTCATATAGGTCTCCTTATACGGAGCCCCCGCGTACCAGTTCCCCACCGGGGGCACGTTCCCCTCCTGCAATGGATAGAAGACAAACCGGTTCACTCGCACGGGAACTCCGGTGTCAAAGAGACGATAGGCTCCCCTAAACGTCCGTGTAATCAGGACTTCTATGTTCCCCTCCGCGGGCGATCCGTCAAGGTGAGGGGGATTGTCATAACTCCACCAAGCCCGAGGGTCCTCCCCCGATACATAGTCGTGGTCCACCCTCCGGTCACGAGAGCTATGATAGGGGAACCAGATCACGCCCTGTTCATCCCGCTTGTCCAACATCTGCACGATGTTCTGGTAGGGCCGGTATTCCCTCAATTGCAAGGCTCCGGATACCACATCGAAGGCCGTAATCTTCCCGGTCTCCTCCCAGGGATACGCCTCTCCCCCTATAACCAGCCTCTTCACCTCGGCCGCCGCATCCCCGAACGGCCCCAGGCCCAAGGCCAGAATCCAGAAGAAAGATAAAAGATAAAAGAT
>DTXA01000090.1 GCA_012962735.1 Candidatus Latescibacterota bacterium | reverse complement strand
GGATGTTCGTCGATCAAGCGATAGGCTTCAACAGCTCTATCTATGGGGACGATGGGCCTGAGCATCCCCTCTACCTTAAGTCTCCCGGAGCGGAAAAGCTCTAAGACCACCTCCTCCACCCTTCCCCGGTCCCAGCGCGGATGGTCCCTGTAGGGTTCGCTCTCCACTCTCGCGCCGGAGACCATAACCTGACGGTTGAAGTGCCACTCCTCTCCAAGGTATAGCCCTTTAGCCTCCCCGGAGTAGAAGCTCACGGGGACTATGATGCCGCCGTACGCTGTGGCCCGTATGGCCTGGTGGAGGGCGGGGTAAGCTCCGCTTGTCTCTATGGCCATATCCACGCCTTTACCCTCAGTGGCCTCCCGGATGCTGAGGCCGGGGTCCTCCTGGGTCGGATCTATCGCTAAATCCGCCCCGTAGAGCAGGGCCAGCTCCCTCCTTATGGGGATAGGTTCTACTGCGGCCACGAATACTGCCCCGGAGAGTTTCGCCATCTGAACCGCCATAAGCCCTATGGCCCCGGCGCCGAAGACCGCCACCCGGTCCCCTAAGCGGACGTTCCCCTCCCTGACCCCCATCAGGGCAACCGTAGCGGGATCCACGCAGACCAAGGCCTCGTCCGGGACATCTGAAGGAGCAAGGTGCACGGCCCGGGCGCCCACGGTGTGGGTCTCCCTTATGGGCAGGTGGCCGAATACCCGGTCCCCGAGCTTCAAATTCTCCACCCCTTCTCCCACCTCGATGACGACCCCCACCGTCATATTGCCCAATGGCATGGGAAACTTCGCCGTCCACCCCCTGCCCTCCTCCCTGGGGAAGAACAGCCCCAGCTCGGGGTCGTAAGCCCTCTCGCTGACCGGGGAGGTGCCCCGGTAGATGGGGAGCGTTGTGCCATGCTTCTCGGCGGAGAGCATGCTTTTGATCCGCACCTGCCCCGGCTTCAAGGGGGAGTCCTCGTACTCCCGCAGTTCCGGCTGTCTCGGGGCCACAGCTATCAACTCTCTCGGCATCCGTCCTCCTTTAGCCAAGCCGGTTCCTTAAGATGCATACGATGCGCTCGGCCGCCCTCCCGTCCCATAGGTTCGGAAGCCGACCTATCTGTACCCCACAGCCCAATACCTCCTGAACTGCCCGGACTATGTCCCCAGGCCTGTTTCCGACCAGCCTGTTGGTCCCCTGGGTCAGGGTGACCGGCCGTTCGGTGTTGTCCCGGAGGGTGAGGCAGGGCACCCTCAGGATTGTGGTCTCCTCCTGGATTCCCCCGGAATCGGTGAGCACCACCCTCGCATCCTGCATAAGGCCCAGGAACTCCAAATACCCTAAGGGCTCGGTCAGGACCATCCCTGGAAGCCCGGAAAGCTCTTCCCAGAGGTCGAATTCCTCCAGTCGCCTCCTGGTCCTCGGATGGACCGGAAATACGATGGGGAGGAGCTCCTGGACCTGGGAGAGGGCTTTTACGACCCCGGAAAGCGCCTCCCTCCGGTCGACGTTCGAGGGCCTGTGGAGTGTAAGGAGGGCATATCCCTTCGGGTTCAAGCCCAACCTTTCCGGCATATTCAAGGCCCGTGCGACTTCCTTGTGGCGTAGGAGGGTGTCTATCATAACGTCGCCCACGAAGAATATCTTCTCCTCTGACACCCCCTCCCGAAAGAGGTTCTCGTTGCCGCTCTCCTCCGTAGTGAACAGGAAGTCGGAGATGTGGTCGGTGAGGGTCCGGTTGATCTCCTCGGGCATAGTGCGGTCGAAGCTCCTAAGGCCAGCCTCTACGTGGGCCACCGGAATGAGCATTTTGGCTGTTACTAAGGCGGCGGCGAGGGTGGAATTTACATCGCCCACCACGAGCACGCAGTCCGGCTTAAGTTCCTCCAAAAGAGGCTCTAAGGCCAACATCACCTGGGCCGTCTGGTACGTGTGGGTCCCGGAACCCACGCCGAGGTTATAGTCAGGCTCGGGGATACCGAGCTGGCGGAAGAAGACCTTGGACATGTTCTCGTCGTAGTGCTGGCCGGTGTGCACGAGGACGGGCTGAAAGAAGCCATCTTTGGACATCTCTTCCATAATAGGGGCTATCTTCATCATATTGGGCCTTGTGCCGACGATGTTCACCACGCGGATGGGCATCTTTCCTCCAGTAGCTCTACGATGGCCCGGGCTAATCTCCGGAAGATATCGAGATTTTGAAGTTTACCGTGGACGATTTCGAGATCTATTCGGAAGTACTCGTGTACGAGTACATTGCGAAATCTGGCGATAAGCACCTTCAGTAGCTCTCCTACTCTCTCGTTGAACATCGAAACTTCCCCTCCCGAGCCATCCGGAAGATCTCCTGAACCATCCGTATCCGCTCCCTGGCTCAAGGACCGTATCCTTGGGGATGTCGTCTATGCCATTCCCACGCACTTCGGATTATCTCCTTGAGTTCAGGAAACTCGGGCTCCCAGCCCAGCTCACGGGCGGCCTTCTTAGAGGATGCCACGAGCACGGCGGGGTCGCCTGAACGTCTCTGGGCCTCCCAGTACGGAATCTTCCGGCCCGTGACTTCCTCCGCTGCCCGAATTACCTCCAAGACCGAGAATCCCTCTCCGTTGCCCAGGTTGTACTTTCCATCCGGAAAGCGATCCAACTTCTCCAAGCCCAATATGTGTGCCCGGCTCAGGTCCAGCACGTGGATGTAGTCCCGAATGGGGGTGCCGTCCTTAGTGGGGTAGTCGATACCGTAGACTTCCACATACTCCCGCTTCCCCAAGGCCACCTGGAGCACTATAGGTATGAGGTGGGTTTCGGGACGGTGGTCCTCCCCTAAACGTTCGGAGGCCCCCGCTGCATTGAAGTATCTGAAGGAAATAAACTTGAACCCGTAAGTCCTGTGATACCAGTCCAACATCTTTTCGAACATCAGCTTAGATTCCCCATATGCGTTTATGGGCTCCTGGGGATGGTCCTCGTCTATGGGGGTGTATTTAGGCTCGCCGAAGGTAGCGGCCGTAGACGAGAAGATCATCCGGTCGCATCCGTAGGCCCGTATCGCCTCCAAAAGGACCAGACCCTTGGATACGTTGGTCAGGAAATACTTGGAAGGGTCCACCATGGAATCGGCCACCTGGGCCTCTGCGGCGAAGTGCAGTACGGCATCTATCCGATGCTCCTCGAATATCCGGTCCAAAAGGTTCCTATCCCCGAAGTCTCCCTCGTAGAAGGTCGCTTCGGGAAGGACCGCCTCCCTGTGTCCTTCCTTTAGGTTATCCACCACGACGACCTCGTACCCCAAATCAAGCAGTTGTTCCACCACGACGCTCCCGATGTACCCCGCACCTCCTGTGACCAGTACTCGCATAGGTTCTCCTCTCCGCTTCGGTGCTATTTCCCAAGCCTCGTCAGCACCTCGGCCACAATGCAGTCAACTACGTCCCCTTTGCCGGACCCACTGGGGGAAACCCCTTTGGGCTCCGAGGTCCTGCAATTGGGACATTCAGCAGTGCACCCCCGACAGGAGAGGGGGTTTCTGCCCTTGATACCAAGCTTCTCCCTGACCTGCATAAGCTTCTGCACCTGTTCGTCCGAAAGTATGTTCACCCTGCCCAACTGTCGGGCCACAAGGGTGATCTGGGCGAAGTGCTCTACGGTCTCTATTCGATGGTATGCGGTAATCACATCAGGACCTATAGTCAACGCCCCGTGGTTGGCGAGGAGAAAAGCATCGTAGTCTTGGATATACCGGCGGATGGAATTGGGGACCTCCTCGGTGGAAGGGGTGCCGTATTCGGCCACCGGAACTGCCCCCACTGTGAGCACTACCTCCGGAAGGACACACTGGGCCAATGGGATGCCAGCAACCGCAAACCCCGTAGCAGCCACCGGGTGGGCGTGGACGACCGCATTTACGTCCGGCCGCTCTCTGTATACCATTAGGTGCATCGGAAGCTCAGAGGAGGGCCTGAGGTCCCCCGATATCACGTTCCCTTCCATATCGCAGAGCACCAGTTGGTCCTCGGTGAGGAACCCCTTGCTCATACCAGTGGGCGTGGTCAAGATGCGGTCCTCGGAGACCCGGACGCTCACGTTTCCGTCGTTGGCAGCCACATAACCCCGTTGGTACATCCTTCGGCATACGTGGATTATGTCCCTGCGCAGTTGATATAGAAGTGCCATTTTATCCCCCGATGTCCGTTCGGTCCACGACCCCGATCACAAGGGAGCGCACAGGAGCATGCTCTGCCCTGAGCACCTGACGGGCGGCCGCCCCTTCCCGCACCACGAGCACAAGTTCCCCAGGTCCTGCGCCCACTGTGTCCACCGCCACCACCACATCCCCTTGGGGCTTCAAGTCCAACCCGAGCGGCTGAACCAAGAGCAACTTAGTGCTCCGGTATACCTCATGTTTGACGGTGGAGACCAGATTTCCTATGACCCTTCCTAAGATCATCCTATCTCCTTACGGTGGAAATATACGCATATATGGGAAATTGTCAAGGTCGAGCTTATTCCCCCTGCAGACGGTCCAGCCACTTTTTGGCTTCCTCGGAATAGGAGGACCTTCCCGCCGCCGCTTCCCGGAGGAGCGGCAGGGCCTTCGCCGTGTCCCCCCGGGCCAGGGCCAGGCGCGCGAGGCCAAGCAGGGCTCCGGGATGCTCCCTATCGGACCCGCACCGCAAGGCCTCCCGGAAGTATTCCTCCGCCTCCTCCTCTTCGTTCAACTCCACGGCCAACTCGCCCGCGCACACGAGGGCCTCCGCGCGTTGGGAGGGAGAAAGGGGCTCCCGTAGGGCCCTCTGGAGGGCGTCAAGGGCTTGTCGAAGCTTCCCCCCTTCGGCGTAAGCCCGGGCCAGGTTCAGGGCAACTTCACCCCGGTCGGAGGCCTCGGGGAACTCGTTCAAGATGCGGCGATACACCCGAGCGGTCTCCGGCCAGCGGCTCAGGGTTTCATAGCACGTCCCCAGGCCATGTAGAGCCTCGAGCGCGAACTCCCCTTCCCCCCCGGTGCGGTCCAGCACTTCCTCGTAGTCGGCCACAGCCGAGTCCAGAGCCTCGGCCTCTCTGTACAGGGAGGCCCTCATGAGGAGAGCCCTGAGCGCCTCATCTCCGGAGTATTCCCCTATGATGGCTTTCAGTACAGCGATGGCCTCCTCCCTCCTCCCCTTGCGCTTCAGACACCTTGCGACCCCTAAAAGGGCCTCGGGGTGTTGGGCCTTCCAGCGGGGGGAGGCGAGCACCTGCCTGTAGGCCTGTATGGCCCGGTCTATGTCGTATCCGGCCTCGTAGTACCTCCCGATCTCCACCTGTAGCTCTCCGGCAAGGGTCCGGTCGGGGTATTTGCGCACGAACTGTCGGGCGGGATCGATGGGGTCCCTATACTGGCCCAGTTGGTAACGGGCCCGTTCTATGTACAGCAGAGCCTCGTCCGAGAGCGAGTCCGGTTCCTCCTGAGCGGCCCTCTGGAAGGCGCCTATGGCCAGGTAGAACCTACCGGAGCGGAAATACACCTCCCCCAGACGGAAGGCAGCTTGGCGGTAGACGAGGTGTTTGGGAAAGGTGCGCAGGATGTACCAAAACACCTCGGCCGCCTCTTGGGTCCGGTCCAGGGCCTGGTAACAGAGGCCGAGGTGGAACCACGCCTTAGGGGCCAGGGGGTGGTCTGGGGCGAGCCTCAGGAACTCGGAGAACCTCTCCTCTGCGCCGTAGAAGTGACCCAGGGCATAGAGGGCCTTCCCCATATGGAACTCGGCTAAGGGGACCAAAGGGCTCTGGGGAAAGTTCCGTTCGAAGGAGAGAAACTCTGCAAAGGCCCCGACGAAGTCTCGGGACAGGAGAGATATGTAAGCGATCTGGAAGGACGCCTCCTCAGCGTAAGGGCTCTCGGGGAAGCGCTGGAGCAGGAGTCGGTAATATTTCAGGGCTGCCCCAAGGTTGCCCTTCTCCTCCATAATGCCACCCAGCAGCAGGAGGGCGTCGTCGGCCTCCGGACCCTTCGGATATGCGGACAGGAGGTCCTGGAGCAGGCCCGCAGCTTGATCGAGCTTTCCGGCGTACCGGAGGGACCACGCCTCCCGAAAGGCAAGCCGGTCGGGAAGTCCGGCATAGGCTATGGATACGCACAGGATCGTCAGGAACAAGAGCATATTCACAGGGATCCCCCCGGTCCAATAAAACACTTCTTTCGGACTCCCGCAAGAGGTAATAGAGGCCGAAACCCTTGCCTTCGTGAGGTGGTGGTGTTATATTCCTGGAAAAGGGTGAGGATATCTTTGGGAGAAGCCAGCGATCTGGGAGGGGATATGGCTATCACTGTAGAAGATGTAGAGCGGGTGGCATACCTGGCGAGGTTGCGGTTCTCGGAAGAGGAGAAGTTTATCTTTCAGCTGAACCGCATCTTAGAGTACATCGCCCAGCTGAACGAGTTGGACACCGAAGGGGTGCCACCGACATCGCACGTGCTTCCTCTCAGGAACGTATTCCGGGAGGACGATGTCAGGCCCTCCACGCCCAGAGAGGAGCTAATGGCCAACGCTCCGGCCCGGCATATGGGGTACTTCGAAGTCCCCAAGGTGATAGAGTGATGGGAGTCGTGGCGGTGATCCCGGCCCGGTACGGGTCGGCGCGGCTTCCAGGCAAGCCATTGGTTAATATAGGGGGAAAACCCCTGGTGCGATGGGTCTGGGAGCGGGCGTGCAGGGCAAAGACAGTGGGTCGGGTCATAGTAGCCACAGACGACGAGAGGATCGTCCAGGCGGTGCGGGATTTCGGCGGGGAGGTCGTGTTGACATCGCTGGGGCACCCCTCAGGGACGGACAGGGTGGCGGAGGTGGCTGAGGGGCTTTCCACCGAGGTGGTGGTCAACGTGCAGGGGGACGAGCCGTTCTTGGACCCGAGGGTGATAGACCAAGTGGTGGGGCGGATCTCTGAGGGGGATACACCTATGGCCACGGTCGCCCGAAGGATAGACAAACTGGAGCGTATATGGGACTCGTCCGTGGTGAAGGTAGTGGTGGACCGCAGGGGGTATGCGCTTTACTTCTCCCGCTCGCCCGTGCCCTTCCTACGGGACCTGCCTAGGGAGGCGTGGGGGAAAGGGGGGGAGTTCTTAGAGCACATAGGGCTCTACGCCTATACCCGGGAGTTCCTGTTGACCCTATCCAGGCTTACTCCTACGCCTCTGGAGCTGGCGGAGAAATTGGAACAGTTAAGGGCGTTGGAACACGGGTACAGCATAGCGGTGGTGGAGACCGAATACAAGTCCTTCGGCGTGGACACTCCGGAGGATCTGAAGGAGGCCAGGCGCAGGGTGAGAATGTCTTAGGGGGCGAATATGGAGCCTGGGATCGAGGGTGTGCTCGGCGAACACCTCAGGAAGCGGGAGGAGCTGTACCTTTCCCCCTTCGCCACTAAGAGCTCGGAGGCCGTCCGGGAGCACCCCGAGGAGGAGGACCCCTTGCGGCCCCCGTTCTCCAGGGATGCTGACCGGATCCTGCACTCGAGGGCGTATACCCGATACATAGATAAGACTCAAGCCTTCTATCTATTTGAAAACGACCACATCACCCACCGAGTGCTCCACGTGCAGTTGGTGTCGAAGATAGCAAGGCAGATAGGCCGGTGTCTGGGGTTGAACGAGGACCTGATAGAGGCGATAGCCTTGGGCCACGACATCGGCCACGTGCCGTTCGGACACGAGGGGGAGGAGTACCTTTCGGAGCTCTGCATAGAGCATGGGTTGCCTCCGTTCCTGCACAACGTGCAGGGGGTGCGGCTTTTGGCCAGGATAGAGGGCCACGGCAGGGGGGTAAACCTGACGCTTCAGACCTTGGATGGGATATTGTGCCACGACGGGGAGGTGCACAGCGTAAGGCTCGAACCCCAGCGGGACAAGGATTGGGGAAAGTTCTGGAGGGAAGTAAAGGCCAAGGAGGATGACCCGGAGCTGCCCCTGATGCCGATGACCTTAGAGGGGTCTGTGGTCCGGATGGCGGACACTATAAGCTACATAGGGAGGGATGTGGAGGATGCGATTACTATAAGGCTCATAAGGAGGAAGGACCTCCCGAGGGATGTCGTGCGGGTGCTGGGGGACACCAACCGGGAGATCGTGAACACGCTCGTGAGGGACCTCATATTCAACAGCTACGGTAAGCCCTATGTGGCCTTCAGTCCGGAGGTCTCGGAGGCCCTCAGGACCCTCAAAGAATTCAACTACGAGAACATATATCACAACCCGGCGATCAAGACCGAATCCGGGAAGATAAGGGATATGTTTAAGGTGCTGTTCAAGGGGTATCTGAAGGACTTGGAGGAGGGAAGGAGGGACTCGGCCATATGGGAGTTCTACGCCTCTATGGGCGATGAGTACAAAGCCGAGACTCCCCCTGCCGGCGTAGTGCGGGACTTCATAGCCGGGATGACGGACGACTTCTTCCGCAACCAATTCGAAGCTACAGTGATGCCCAGAAGCTTCGGGTATGCAGTGGGATAAGGGCAAACCATTTTAACGCAAGATGCGGCTGTACGATATAGGCCTTGGCATGGCTGCATTTCTGGTCGGGCTTATAGTTTTCTTCGGGGCGTTCCTTGCATATCCGCTGGGGTACGTGTTCTCAGGCGCCTTTTTCCCCGGCGGGAAGTTCTCCTTCGCCTTCTTCCGGCTGATAGCAGGGCAGGCGGAGGTGCTCTTCAACAGCCTGAGACTCGGGCTGGTGACCACAGCCGCCACGACGCTTCTGGGACTGCCCCTGGCCTTCCTTATGGCCCGGTATCGCTTCCCCGGGAAGGGGCTTTTGGGGGGGCTCCTGCTGGTTCCCATGGTGCTTCCGCCGTTCGTGGGGGCCATAGGGATGAGGCAGATGTTCGCCAGGTTCGGGGCTGTGAACCTGGCCCTTTTGGAGCTGGGAGTGGTCTCGGAGCCGGTGGACTGGTTCGGGGGAGGCGAATTTTTGGGAGTGGTGATCCTGGAGGTCCTGCACCTTTACCCTATTATGTATTTGAACATAGCCGCAGCTTTAGCGAACGTGGACCCAAGCTTAGAGGAGGCCAGTAGGAACTTAGGGGCTGGACCCTTCCGGCTCTTCTGGACAGTGACCTTCCCCCTTATGGTGCCCGGGTACTTCGCAGGAGCCATAATCGTCTTCCTTTGGGCTTTCACGGACCTGGGCACTCCTCTCGTTTTCCACTACTATTCCGTGGTTCCGGTCCAGATATTCCAGATGGTCTCTGAGGTGCACGAGAACCCAATGGGATACGCCTGGGTTGTGGTGGTGCTTACGGTTACGGTAGTGACCTTCTACCTCTCTAAGAGGCTCTTAGGTAGAGGGGAGTATGGGATGATGGGGAGGGGGCATGCGGGGGAAGGAGAGCGGCCGCTCGGTGGATGGAAGCTGTGGCTTGCGTACATCGGGGTCCTGACGGTTGTGGGGCTGGCCCTCCTCCCGCACCTAAGCGTCCTCCTGACCTCGGTGGCCGAGAGGTGGTTCTTCACGGTGCTGCCGGAGGAGGTCTCCCTGAAGTACTACGGCAAGGTTTTCTCCCACCAGCTCACGCTCTCCAGCATCCGCAACAGCCTTTTCCTGAGCTTCCTGAGCGCCCTCCTTGACCTTGCCATCGGGGTGGCGATAGCGTATATTCTGGTCAGGAGGCGCTTCCCGGGAAGAGAGGTCCTGGATGTTCTGGTTATGCTCCCCCTGGCCTTGCCGGGGATCGTCTTAGCGTTCGGGTACGTGGCGGGGTTCTCCGGGACCTTACTGGACCCTAGGGGAAATCCCTTCCCTCTCCTTATCGTAAGCTATGCGGTGCGAAGGCTCCCATATATAGTACGCTCGGCCTACGCCGGGTTCCAGCAGGTTGACGTGGCCTTAGAGGAGGCTTCTTGGAACCTTGGGGCCGGGCCTCTGAGGACCCTCAGGAGGGTAACCCTGCCCCTTGTCACGGCCAACCTCCTGGCCGGCGGAGTTCTGTGCTTTGCCTTTGCCATGTTAGAGGTGAGCGACAGCTTGATCTTAGCGATGAGGGAGGGGTTCTACCCCATAACCAAGGCCATCTATAGCCTCCTCCAGCGCATAGAGGACGGGCCGTACATCGCCAGCGCTATGGGAGTCTTAGGGATGGCCCTTCTGGCTGGGAGTCTCTTGGGGGTGGGGAGGGTCCTGGGGAAACGGATGGGGGAGCTGTTCCGGGTTCGGTAAACATCCATCCCCAAGGGACCCCCAAAAAGCCTCGGGGCGAAGCGGGGACTTTTGGGGGATATAATTTCGGGATAAGGGGGGGTGGTAGTATGAGCAAGGATATAAGTCCCATATTGGAGGGCTGGGAATTCCAACCGGACCGGATATCGGTGCGCAGGATCAAAGGCTTGGACGGGAAGCCCAAGATCCAGCTTAGGTTAGATATGGGACTGCTCCAGATGGAGGTTGAGGGGAGGCCGGACGGGCAGCAGCCCTACGGACACGAATCCCTGTTGGAATATCACCTCTCCCTCTTAGAGGAGCACCGCCGGAAGTCTGGCACTGACAAGGACTTCGTGCTCTCCCACGAGGACTGCGTGGCCCTGATGCGGGAGGCGGTGCAGTACTACTACAGGTACCTAAGCCTCTTCCATCTCCAGGAGTTCGAGGGAGTGGTGCGTGACACGGAGCGCAACCTGAGGGTCTTCGATCTGGTGAAGCAATACGCCGAGGAGGAGAGGGACAAATGGGCGTTCGAGCAGTACAGGCCCTATGTGTTGATGATGAGAGCCAGAGCTAAGGGGGCCTTAAAGTTGGCCGAGGAGGACTTCGATGGGGCTTTGGAGGAGGTGGAGGAGGCTATCGAGCAGATCAGGACCTTCTTTCGGGAGTGCGGCCGTGAGGATATGATAGAGGAGTCACAGGAGCTGAAAGTGCTGGAGGAGTGGAGGGAGGAGCTTAAGGCCAAACGTCCCAAAGGGGCCAGAGAATGGCTTGAGGAGCAGCTCAGGCTCGCCGTGGAGCAGGAAGAGTACGAACGGGCAGCCAGGCTCAGGGATCAGTTGAGGGCCTTAGATCGGCAACAGCGACGTTCCCGTTAGTCCACCTCCTCCAGGGTGTGGGGAGGGACGGCCCGGAGCTGGGCGGCCTTCTCCTCAGCGGCCGAGTCGTTGATAAAAGTTCCAGCCCCGGACTCGCACCCGGCAAGGTATTTGAGCTTGTCCCGGCTGCGGTATGGGGGATAGAACTCTATGTGGAAGTGGTAGTATGGGTAGTCCCGGCTGTCCGTGGGGGCCTGGTGGAGGACCATAATGTAAGGGAAGGAGAAGCCATATAGGTTGTTGTATTTGAGCAGCACGAACTTGAGGATACGGGCTAAGCCCTGAATTTCCTCCTCCCAGAACTCCTCGATGTTCCCCATATGCCTCAGAGATGTGATGTGAACCTCGAAGGGCCAACGGGCGTAGAAAGGCACGACCACGAAGAATCCCTCCCCTTCGGCCAAAACCCGCCTCCGGTCCCTCTTCTCCTCCTCCATGACATCGCAGAACAGGCACCTTCCGGTCGACTCATAATGCTCCTGGGCCGAGTCCAGCTCCCTTTGGACCTTAGGAGGTATATAGGGGAATGCATATATCTGACCGTGTGGGTGAGGCATCGTTACGCCTATGACCTCACCTTTGTTCTCGAAGATGAAGACGTAGTGGATCTCGGGCATAGAGGCCAGCTCCCGGAACCTCCTCCTCCATAGACGCACGAGTTTAACGATATGCGAGACCGGAAGCTGGGCCAGGGTGGTGTCGTGCTCAGGGGTATACAACACCACATCGCACACGCCCGCCGAGGGGGCTACCTGTAACAGCCCCGTACCCTCCATCGAGGGTTTGGGAGGGGGCATGCGGAAGGTGGGGAAGTCGTTGGGGTAGATGTATACATCGTAGTCGTCCGGCACCCTGCCGGAGCCTGGACAGAAGGGGCACCAGTCCTTGGGGAGCTGGGGGCGGTCCATCCGATGGGTGGCGGTGGCCACCCACTCCCTTAGGATAGGGTTCCAGCGCAGTTCGGACATATCGTCCTCCGGAAGTTGTCCTTTTACCGTGTCCAAATATACACACTTCTCTGGGACTTCGCAAGCAGCTCTTGCACCGAACGGGGAAAGGGCGTATATTCTGAGCGAGTCCTTTCGGAGGAGAGGAGATGCTGGATCTGGCGATCGTCGGCTGCCAGGTGATAGACGGCACGGGGAGGCCCGGGTTCCGGGCAGACGTGGGGGTGGAAGATGGAAGGGTCGTAGAGGTGGGGGACCTGTCGGCCGCTCCGGCTAAGAAGCGGATAGACGCCTCGGGAAAGGTAGTGTGTCCCGGGTTCGTAGATATGCACTCGCACTCGGACATAATCTTAGCTGCCGAGCCATCCGCGCAGGCGAGACTTATGGAGGGGAGGGTCCGGCAGGGCATCACCACCGAGA
The DNA here is from genome assembly GCA_012962735.1 of Candidatus Latescibacterota bacterium. GTDB lineage: Bacteria > Latescibacterota > 4484-107 > B68-G9 > B68-G9 > B68-G9. Next base: position 5,820 of record DTXA01000090.1, on the reverse strand, counting down.
TCGTAGGGAACTGTGGGCTGGGAGTGGCTCCCTCGGACAGCAGCTCCCGTCGCGTCCTCCGCTCACAGGCGGCCTTCCTGACGCCTGAGGGGGTCGTGCCCACCTGGGGGACCGTAGGGGAGTACATGGAGCTTTTGGAAGGGCAAGGGGTGGCTGTGAACGTGGGAACACTGGTCCCCCATGGAGCCCTGAGGGCCACGACACGGGGTTTCGGCCCGGGGAGAGCTTCGGAGGAGGAGCTGCGGCGGATGGAGCGACTTCTGGCACGAGCTTTGGAAGAAGGTGCGTTTGGGATTTCGTTCGGGTTGATATATCCCCCCGGGCAGTACGCCCCTACCGGGGAGCTGATACGGCTTGTGAGGGTGCTGAAGCCCTATGGGAGATATGCCGCGTTCCACCAGCGGGGCGGAGGACCTGAAACCCTCCTTCGGTCCGTGGCCGAGATCGTGGAGGTCGGCCGAAGGACGGGTGTGCCGGTGGAGCACTCCCACGAGCAGGTACACGGAAGGGGGGACTGGTCCGCCATATGGGAAACGGTGGAGCTGAAGGAACGGGCCAGGAGGGAGGGGGTGGCCGTAGGCCAGGACCTCATCCCCTACACCTCTGTCTGCACCACTATGGCAGCTCTGTATCCCCCCTGGGCCCTGGCAGGTGGACTTCCCGCTTTGATCGGGAGGTTGAGGGACCCGAAGCTTCGCAGGCGGATGGAGCGTGAGGTGGTTGGGGAGGTCCCCCGGTGGCCCCCTTGGGAGGAAGGGGGTTGGCCGGTTAACTTGGTGAGGGACTTTGGATGGGAGAACCTCTACGTTGCGTTCGTGGAGAGCGAGGAGAATAAGCACTTAGAGGGCAAAAGCCTGTCGGAGTTGGGGGATATGTTCGGCAAGTTCCCCTTCGATGCGATCTCGGACCTGATGGTGGCCGAAAATGGGGCAGTCACGGTGCTCATATTCGGGATATCCGGGGACCGCGAGACCGACGAGCCCTTGAAGGAACTTATGAGGCTGGAAGGGAGAGCGTTCGTCACCGACGCCTGGGAGGTTGGGAGGGGGAGGCCCCATCCCGGAGCGTACGGGGCTTTTTCCAGGGTTCTGGGGAAGTACGTAAGGGAAGAAGGGGTGCTTTCCTTAGAGGAGGCCATATACCGGATGACGGGGCTTCCGGCGGGCAGGCTCGGGCTGGAGGATAGAGGGGTAGTGCGGAAGGGAGCCTGGGCCGATCTGGTAGTGTTGGACCCGGAGGTCGTGCGGAATCGGTCCACTCACGAAGATCCAAGGGCCTTTCCCGAAGGGATAGAAGTCGTGGTCGTGGGCGGAAGGGTCGTGGTGGAGGAAGGCAAGTACACCGGAGAAATGGCCGGGCAGGTGTTGCGCTGTACGGGGAAGGGGGGCACTTGGGGGTAGGTTTGGCTTTTTTGGTCTTCTTCGGAGCCTTCGCGCTGTTGTTGAAAAGCTCGGGGTGGTTCGTAGAGGGGGCGGTGGGGCTTGCGGAGCGGCTGCGGGTCTCTAAGACGGTCGTAGGGGTGGTGCTGGTGGGCCTTGCTACGACCTCGGCCGAGCTGGCGGTTTCTGTACAGGCAGCCTGGCTGGGACACCCGGAGGTGGCCCTGGGAAACGGGGTGGGCTCTGTGGTGGCGGACGACGGGCTGGTGTTGGCGGTTGGGGTGCTGCTCGCGGGCGGGGTAGCGGTGGACAGGAAGGTGTTGCGGAGCATCGGACCTTTTCTGATCGGAGGGTTCGGGCTTTCCTTCCTCTTCGCCTGGAACGCCCACATCGGCAGGCTTGAAGGACTGGTCTTGGTGGTTTTACTTGTGGGATATTATACCTATGTTGTATGGGCGGGACGACGGGGGAAGCTGGGTATGCCTGCCGAGGCAGTGGACGCTCCGATGGCCTTGGGAAAGGTGCTCGTACTGTTCGCAGGAGGGGCTGCGGGGATACTGATCGCCAGCTACCTGGTGGTAGAGTCCGGGCTGGCCATAGCCCGGTTTCTGGGGATTCCCGAGGTGGTGATAGGGCTTACGATGATCGCATTGGGGACATCGCTTCCCGAGCTGAGCACCGCCATAGCCGCTGCTCGCAGAGGGCACGCCGAGGTCTCGGTGGGGAACATATTGGGAGCGGACGTGCTGAACATCCTGTTGATCATCGGAAGCGCTGCCTTAGTGCGGCCCATCACGGTGGAGCTCGAGACTATAAGGTTCTCGTACCCATGGGCCTTTTTGGTCGTAGTGACGATGTTGGCGTTTATGCGCCATCGATACTACCTCACCCGGGCGAAAGCTTGGACGCTCTTGGTCTTGTACGGGACCTTTATCTTCTTCTCTTTGAAACTCGGGAGGGTTCCCGGGGGATAAATGAAAAAAGGAGGAGGAAAGATGCGCAAGGAAGAGCAGTTGGCCCTGATGAGGGAGACCGGAGTGGTGGCGGTGATAAGGATAGACGACCCGGAGAAGGTCTCCCCGGTGTTTGAGGCCCTCTTGGAGGGCGGGGTGAAGTGCTTAGAGGTCACGATGACCGTGCCGAGGGCCATTCAGGTGATCTCGGAAGTAGCGAAGAGGCTGCCGGAGGGAATGCTTTTGGGCGTGGGCACTGTCTTGGACGCTCAGACTGCAAGGGCGGCCATCTTGGCCGGGGCTGAGTTTGTGGTGAGCCCTATTCTGGACTTCGAGACCATTCAGCTCTGTCAGCGATACGACAAGGCCGTCATTCCGGGCGCGTTCACGCCCACCGAGATCGTGAGAGCATGGGAGGCCGGGGCGGATATGGTCAAGGTTTTCCCCGCAAGCTTAGGAGGGCCGGCTTACATAAAGGCGCTCAGAGGCCCCTTACCCCAGGTACCCCTTGTGCCCACCGGCGGTGTGTCCTTGGAGAACGCGGGGGATTACATCAGGGCCGGGGCTGAGGTGTTAGCCGTTGGCGGGAAGCTCGTGGACAAGAAGGCGGTGGCAGAGGGAAGGTTCGACGTAATCCGGGATTACGCCCGGAAGCTCATAGAAGCGGTAGCCGAGGCAAGGCGGGGCTAAACGGGACCTCAGGCGGAGGGCTCCTTTGCCGTCGGCTTAGGGGCCCTCTCAGACAGGGGGGCCCTATGGCTAAGATATTGGTGGTGGAAGACGAGCCCAAAATGGCTTTTTTGTTGGAGGCCGAGCTGAACGACGCGGGACACAGGACGACCTCGGTCACGGACGGCCGGGAGGCCGTAAGGCGAGTGGAGAGGGAACACTTCGATATCGTGATCACAGATTTAAGGATGGAAGGCGTGGATGGCCTGAAGGTTTTGGAGAGGGTAAAGGGGATAGACCCCCAGACCGAGGTAGTGTTAATAACGGCGTACGCTACCGCACAGACGGCGGTGGAGGCCATGAAGAAAGGAGCGTACGATTACATTATCAAGCCCTTTGACATAGAGGAGCTGAAGCTCCTCGTAAGGAAGATAGCGGAGAAACAGGGTCTCTTGTACGAAAACGCCCTCCTCCAGGAAAAGGCCCGCAGGGAGGGGCTCCTGATAGGGGGGAGGAGCCCAGCGATGCGCAGGGTCTTAGAGCTGATAGATAAAGTGGCTCCGACAGATGCAACAGTGCTTATCTTGGGCGAAAGCGGAACGGGCAAGGAGTTGGTGGCCCGGCGTATCCACCACTTAAGCCCCCGCAGGGAGAGGCCCTTGGTGGCGGTGCACTGTGCTATGTTCCCGGAAAATCTGTTGGAAAGCGAGCTTTTCGGGTACGAGAGAGGGGCGTTCACAGGGGCCATGAGGCGCAAGATCGGCCACTTCGAGTACGCTGACGGTGGGACGATCTTCTTAGACGAGGTGGGGGAGCTTCCGGCATCGGTCCAGGCTAAGCTTTTGCGGTTTTTGCAGGAGCGACAGTTCACAAGGCTTGGGGGCGTGGAGCTGGTGCAGGTGGACGTTCGGGTGATAGCTGCCACCAACCGGAACCTCGAGCGGGCGGTGCAAGAGGGCAAGTTCCGGGAGGATTTATATTACCGGCTCAACGTGTTCCCTTTAGAGCTTCCTCCTTTGAGGGAGCGAAGGGATGACATCCCCCTTTTGGTGGAGCACTTTCTGAGGCAGCGAAGCCGCTCCTCCGAAGTCGTGACCCCGGAAGCGATGGAGCTTTTGGTGCAGTACGACTGGCCGGGGAACGTAAGGGAGCTGGAGAACGTGATAGAGCGGGCGCTGATATTGGCGGGGGATGGGAAGATAACCCCGGAGTTGCTTCCGTTCGGAAGGTCCAAGGAGGAGTCCTCCATAGCGCTTCCGGAAGGAGGGGTGAACTTAGAGGAAGTGGAGAGGGAGCTTATACTGCAGGCCTTGCGAAGGACCGGGGGGAACAAGGCCCGGGCGGCGAGATTACTGGGGATCACACGGAGGCGGCTGTATTCGCGGATGGAGGCTTTGGGAATCGCAGAGGGCGGACGGTCCGACGACTCTTAGCGTGGCCGCCCCCAAAAGCTCTTTTGGATATATATGAAGGTTCTGGAAAAGGTGGGAATAGCTCTGGCCCGGTGGCACCTGCGGGAGGTTGGGGAGCGACCCTTCCACCTCCTTCAAGCATTACGCTCCGTGCGCAGGATACTCGTCGGCCTGCCTCCTGGGGATATCTCCCGGGAGGAACTCCGCATGCTAACGGATTCTCTATCCACAAAGCACGTGACCCTGTTGTGTGTGGAAAGGCCGCCGGTGCCGGGCGTCCGGTGGGAGGTCTGGACTCTCACATCCCAGGATTGGACCCTGTGGCGGTTGCCCAAGAAGAAGCTCCTGCAACGCCTTCGGACCTCCGGATACGACCTTGCGGTGGACCTCCACCTTCCCTTCTTCCTCCCGTCGGCTTACCTCTGTGGGGCCAGCGGGGCCTCCCTGCGGGTCAGCGTTGACCCGGAAGCTCCCTTTCCCCTCTTCAACGTCCGCTATTCGACCAAGGCCACATCCCTGAGGGAGCGGTGCCTGGCCCTGGTGGACTTCTTCCAGTCCCTACGGGAAGGTTCAGTACTTTAGTGGCAATCGGGAAGAAGCCTGAACTCCTAAGCACCAATAGGGCTCATCCCGGCGCTCTCCAACGCTGGAGCCGGACATATGCCCTGTTCCACGATTAGGTGAACCAGCAGGACCCTGTCCGATTTCTTATGTATCCCTCTGGGTCCACGCCGGCATACCGACAGGTACACAAGGCGTGGGTCGCCCCCCTGCAATGAACCCCTCCACGGCGGTGTTAACTTCCTGAATTAGGAACTCCTTATCTCACCTCCTGCAGTTGTTCGAAGCCCGCACGCACCCGGATCGCTGTGTCTCCTCGAATATCACCATATCCTGGAAAAGTCAACTCCGAATTACAGGATGAAATTTAAGGCTTGACCTGTCTTCGGGATTAGCCTATATTTTCAAAAGGATTCAGGGGGAACTATGCGGGTATGTCCCGGACAGAGCAAACAATTCTGGAGGATATATACGACGTGCCCTGCCCGCACTGCGTCGCAGGGAGGACTTGAAGAAGTTCTTGGAGATCGTGGATCGCGATGAGGAGGTGAGGGAGCTGTTCATAAGGTTATTTGAGGAGAACCGGGACCCGGAAAGGCTTTTCGACTTAGGCCGTCTTCAGGAGCTCGGCCAGGCGCGTCCCGATCTTGTGGAGCGTGCCACCCGTTATTACAGCCAGTTCAGGCGCTACAGCATGTGATGCGACTTTCCGAGCACTTCTCGAGGGCTGGTGAGCTCTGCTTCAGATGGCGGGGGCACCTCTGGCTCCTGTTACTGCCTCTGGTGCTTCTGAGCTTTAGGGATTTCCATTACCCGATGGGCTCTCCGTCCTTGTATCGCCTCTGG
>DTXA01000089.1 GCA_012962735.1 Candidatus Latescibacterota bacterium | reverse complement strand
CGAGGCCCGGCACTTCTTGGGATGTGTGCGGGATGAGGAGGAGGCCCTGACCCGAGATGAAGAGATCCTGGGGGTGCAGATGGCCTTAGACGCCGTGCTAAGATCCGCAGAGATCGGAGAGGTGGTCCGAATTTGAGAGAAGCCGAACGGATAGGCCGGCACCTACTCCGCAAGGCCAATCGACTTATATACCGGTACGGCCTTATCCAGGAAGGGGACAGGATAGCCGCGGCGGTTTCGGGTGGAAAGGACAGCCTGGCCCTGCTCTTCCTCCTATGCCTGCGAAGGAGCTGTCCCCGGAGAGGTTTGAACTCTCCGCTATACACGTGCATATGGACTTCCAGAAGGGGTCGTCGGACAGGCGTGAGGAAGTGGCCCGGTGGTGCGGGGAATGGGGTATTCCCCTTCGTATAGAAGAAGTGCCCCTTCTCGAGATGGAAGGGGAAGTGAATTGCTATCGGTGTACTTGGAACCGGAGGAAGGCGGTCTTTCTGGCTGCAGATAGGATGGGATTCTCCAAGGTCGCCCTAGGCCACCATGCGGACGACCTGTTACATACGGCCCTGCTTAACCTATTCGTACACGGCAAGCTGGAGACGATACCGCCTAAGAGGGAACTCTTCAGGGGCAGGATCACCCTTATCCGTCCCCTGACCCTGCTCTCCGAGGCTGAGCTGGAGAGGCTTGCTCGCTCCCTGGGATTTTCCGGGGGGCCATCTGCCCATACGGCGGAAACTCCGGCAGGGAACAGGCCCGGAGGCTGTGGGAGGAGGTGGAGCGTGTCTACCCGCAGGCCCGGGACAACCTCCTGCGGCTTTTGGAGGAGGTGAAATGGGGAAGTTCAGAGGAGGGATAGATGAAACCAAGGATTTTCAGAGAAAAGGGGGCTAAGGTAGGAGTGATAGGCCTGGGATATGTAGGACTTCCCCTGGTGCTCCGGTTCTGCGAGGAGGGATTTCGGGTGCTGGGCTTCGATGTAGACCCGACCAAGGTGGAGCGGCTTAACCGAGGGGAATCGTACATCGGTCATATCCCGGACGAAAGGCTCCGGAAGTTCAAGGCGAGGTCCCAGGCCACCACCGACATGGACAGGCTCGGGGAGGCGGACGCCATCCTGATCTGCGTGCCGACCCCCCTGACGGAACGGAGGGAGCCCGATCTCAAGTATGTGCGGAAGACCGCAGAAGAGGTCTCCCAGCGCCTCAGGTCGGGGCAGCTCGTATGCCTCGAATCCACGACATATCCTGGAACCACAAGGGAAGTGCTGTTGCCCATTCTGGAAGGCACGGGATTGAAGGTCGGGAGAGACTTCCACTTGGTCTACTCACCCGAACGGGAGGACCCCGGCAACCCACGCTTCACTACGAAGACCATCCCCAAGCTCGTGGGTGGCGTTACTCCGAGGTGTCTGGAGGCCGGTGTAGCTCTGTATTCCGCTGTCGTGGAAAAGGTTGTCCCGGTCTCCTCGCCCGAGGTGGCCGAAGCGGCTAAGCTCTTGGAGAACATCTATCGTGCGGTGAACATCGCCCTTGTGAACGAGTTAAAGATGCTCTTCGACAGGATGGGGATAGATATATGGGAGGTCATAGAGGCCGCTAAGACCAAGCCCTTCGGATTCCAAGCGTTCTATCCCGGCCCCGGTCTTGGAGGGCACTGTATTCCTATAGATCCTTTCTACTTATCCTGGAAGGCTAAGGAATACGACTGCCCCACTAAGTTCATAGAACTGGCCGGGGAGGTCAACACATACATGCCTTATTACGTGGTTCAGAAGACGATAGATGCCCTAAACGACAGGGGAAAAAGCATCCGGGGAGCTCGAGTTCTCATCTTGGGTGTGGCCTATAAACGGGATGTGGACGACATGCGGGGGTCCCCGGCCTTGAAGATCATAAAACTGCTCTCGGACAGAGGGGCCTTGGTGGAATATCACGATCCCTATATCCCGCAGATGCCCCCCACCCGGAAGTACCGGTTCGACATGCGTTCGATATCCTTAGATGAGGCCAAGCTCAGAGAGTACGATGTGGTCATCGTCGTTACCGACCATACAATATACGATTACGATCGAATCTTACGAAGCGCCTCCTTGGTCGTGGATACCAGAGGGGCTATCCGAAGGGCCAGCGATAAGGTGGTGCGGGCGTGAAAAGGAGGGTCCATGGCACTGAACACACATCGGGGCATATCTCTATTCCGGCGATATGAGGGCAATCCCATCCTCACCCCGAAGAACTGGCCATATCCAGTCAACTCCGTGTTTAACCCAGGCGCGACCGAAGTGGATGGGGAGACTTTGCTGTTGGTTCGAGCGGAGGACCCCAGGGGTTTCTCCCACCTTACGACCGCAAGGAGCTGGGACGGGAGGACGAACTGGATAGTCGAGCCTAAGCCCATCTTAGAACCGGACCCCAACATCCAGGAGGAACAGTGGGGGGTGGAGGACCCGAGGATCGTCTTCTTGGAGGAGGAGGGCAAGTACGCGGTCACCTATGTTTCGTTCTCCCAAGGCGGGCCGCTCATCTCTCTGGCCCTCACAGAGGATTTTCGCACTTTCGAGCGTAGGGGGTCGCTGCTTCCTCCGGAGGATAAGGACGCCTCTTTGTTCCCCAGGAGGTTCGAAGGGCGGTACGCCCTGATACACAGGCCCATCATCCGGGGGGAAGCGCACATATGGATTTCCTTTTCCCCCGACCTGAAGTACTGGGGGGAACACCGGGTTCTACTGCCAGTGCGGGCCGGTTGGTGGGATTGTCACAAGGTGGGCCTCGGACCCCAGCCCATAGAGACGCCCGAGGGGTGGCTTATCATATACCATGGAGTCCGGGCTACGGCCTCCGGCGATCTGTACCGGGTCGGACTGGCTCTTTTGGACTTGGATAAGCCCTGGAAGGTCATCCGACGCGCCCAGGAATGGGTGTTCAGCCCCAAGGAAAATTACGAGCTTATAGGGGATGTGCCTGGGGTGGTGTTCCCATGCGGCGTGGTTGTAAACAAAGAGGGGAACGAGCTGATGATGTACTACGGAGCGGCGGACACATCGGTGGCGTTGGCCATAGCCGATATGGGGGATGTGATGGATTACATAATACGCTGTCCGTCCATATCCTAAAAAGAACGACCAGTTTGGCTATTCTTTGGCTCGAGCTATGCTATCTGAAAATAAGGGGGAGATATGAATTACCGGAATATGGAAAGACCCATTCTAAAGCCTTTACATATCTCGTTCATCGGCACCTATCCCCCTCGCCAGTGTGGTATAGCGACGTTTACCCACGATCTGGCCAGTATGGTAGCTCAGATCCAAGGGGAGGTGATAGGCCAGGGGGACAGGGTGCAGATCGTGGCCATGAACAACGTGCCCCAGGGTTATCCGTACGGCGATGAGGTGCGGTTCGAGATACAGGTCCAGAAGCGGATGGACTACCGCAAGGCCGCCGACTTTCTGAACTATTCCAATATCGACGTGGTAAGTTTACAGCACGAGTTCGGCATATTCGGAGGGGCAAAAGGGGAAGGGGAACATCCCTTAGGGGAATATATCTTAAGCCTTCTTTCCAACCTCAAAAAGCCCGTGGTTACGACCCTGCACACGGTCCTGCAGGAGCCCTTTTCGGGCCAGAGGGAGGTGTTACAGGCCATCTGCGGGCATTCCACTTTAGTCGTAGCCCAGTCCCAAAAGGCCGTGGAACTCTTAGAGGAGGTATACGGGGTTCCGAGGGAGAAAGTCGTAACGATCCACCATGGGGCTCCGAACGTGCCTTTCCTGGACCCGGCGTACTACAAAGACCAGTTCCATGCGGAAGGCCGGAAGGTGGTGTTGAGCTTCGGCCTGCTCAGCCCGGACAAAGGGATCGAAGTGGCCATAGAGGCTATGGCGAAGGTCGTCGGGGATGTGCCGGAAGCGCTATATATAGTCCTGGGGGCCACGCACCCCGAGGTACGCAGGCAGTACGGGGAGTCGTACCGACTTTCCCTCGAGCGCATAGTCGAAGAACTTGGGCTTGAGGAACATGTGGTTTTTTACAACCGTTTCGTGACCACCGAGGAACTGATACGGGCTTTAGTCTCGGCGGATGTATACGTAACCCCGTACCTCAATAAGGAACAGATCGTCTCCGGGACTCTGGCCTACGCGATAGCGTGCGGGAAGGCGATAATCTCCACGCCATATTGGTATGCGCAGGAGTTGTTGGACGAGGGGAGGGGACGTCTGGTCCCGTTCAAGGACTCGGATGCGCTAGCGGAAGAGTTGATCCGGCTGTTGAAAAACGACGAGGAGCGGCTGCAGTTGCGCAAGCAGGCATACCAGTTCGGAAGAAAGATGGTCTGGCGGGAGGTGGCGAGCTTGTACATCGAGGTCTTCCGGAGGGCCTTCGAGGAGTACGGGACCTTAAGGCTGAGGGCCCGCAGGAGGATGGCGCGGCGGCCTTCGCTTTTGGAGGTGGACCTGCGACATCTGAGGACTCTGACCGACGACACCGGCATCCTGCAACACGCCATCTTTTCGGTCCCCGACAAATATCACGGATACACCACGGACGACAACGCCAGGGCGGCCATAGTGGCCGTTGCGCACTGGCAACTGTTCAAGGAGGAAGGGATCATACCTCTTCTGAAGATATACCTCTCCTTTTTACACTATGCTTTAGACGAAGGGACAGGTCGGATGCGCAACTTCCTCTCCTTCGACCGGAGGTGGGCGGAAGAGGAAAGCTCCGAGGACTGCCACGGCAGGGGAATTTGGGCCTTAGGCTCGGTTGTGGCCAATCCTCCCGACGAGGCGATTCTGGGGTTCGCCACCAACCTTTTCAACCGAGCGCTTCCTGCCTGCGAGGGGTTCAGATACCCGAGAGGATGGGCGTACTCCATCCTCGGGACATTGGCATATCTAAAGCGGTTCGGCGGAGACAGGGATGTGCGGGAGACCTGTATTGAACTGGCGGAGAAGCTCTTAGACATATTCCAGCGGAACGCCTCGGCGGGCTGGCCCTGGTGCGAAGACGTGGCCACGTATGCGAACGCCCGCCTACCCCAGGCCCTCATCGGGGTGGGGAGAACCTTCGAGAGGGAGGATATGTTGGGGCAGGGCCTGCACTCCCTTAAATGGCTTTTAGAGGTGCAGATCGTGGAGGGTGGACATATATCCGTGATAGGCAACCGGGGGTGGTTCCCCAGGGGCGGGGAGAGAGCCCGCTTCGACCAACAGCCTATAGAACTTGCAGGGCTGGCCGATGCGTGTTATGAGGCGTACTTAGCCACAGGGGAACGGAGGTGGCTGGGCGAGATAGCGCGGTGCTTCGACTGGTTCTTAGGGAGGAACGACCTGCACGAGGCGCTCTACGACTTCCGCACAGGTGGATGTAGGGATGGGTTACGTTCTGCCGGGACGAACCAGAACCAGGGGGCTGAGTCCACGCTCTCGTGGCTTATGGTGTTGCTCAGGATGCACGAGATCGCTAAGGAGGAGGACATATCCCGAGAGGTGGGTGCCATAGTCTGAGGGTCCGGAGTCGGACATTTTGGCATACAGTGATGTGGTATGCTTTGTGCTTAAGATAACGCCGGCAGAATCTCCGGATGGCCAGGGGGGCGTTCGCACGTGCGGAAGGACTATTACAAGATCTTGGGTGTCCCGGAGGAAGCTTCCCAGGAGGAGATAAAAAGGGCCTATCGGAGGCTCGCCAGACAGTACCACCCCGACGCCAACCCTGGGGACAGGGCCGCAGAGGAAAAGTTCAAGGAGATAGGGGAGGCGTACGAGGTCCTTTCGGACCCGGAGAAGCGCCGGCAGTACGACCAGGTGCGCAAGTTCGGGGAGGCCGGGCCGGGAAGTTTCAACATAGATGACCTGTTCCGCAGGGCCCAGGGCGCCCACCGTGGGGGGTTCTCGTTCGATATCGGGGGATTTGGATGGCTGAGCGACCTTTTGGGGGAGCTACTCGATTTCGGCAGGTGGAAGCGGCCGGGAGGGTATGGGCCCGGCCGGGGGGAGGACGTCTACGCCGAGGTGGAGGTGCCCTTTGAGACCGCGGTGTTGGGGGGGAGTGTGACCATCTCAGTACCCAAGGAGGGGCCCTGTCTCGCCTGTGGGGGCACTGGAGCTCAGCCTGGGAGCCATATGGAGACCTGTCCGACCTGTCACGGCATGGGCACGATTTCGTTTGTGCAGGGGGGATTTGCTATGAGCCGACCTTGCCCTACCTGTTACGGCCGTGGGAAACTTATCTCCCAGCCCTGCGAGGGATGCCGTGGCACTGGACAGGCCTCGGTCGTGCGGAAGTACACCGTAAAGCTCCCAGCGGGAATCCAGGATGGGGGACAGGTCCGCCTCAGGGGCCAGGGAGGCCCCGGCGTGGCTGGCGGGCCTCCGGGTGACCTGATCCTCACTGTGCGGGTGCGGCCCCATAGGTTCTTCAACAGGTATGGGGACGACCTCCACTGCGAGGTGCCGATAGCCCGGAAGAAGGCCGAGAGGGGGGCTAAGGTCCGGGTCCGGGCGGTGGACGGACGGAGGGTGGAACTCCGGGTCCCACCGGGCACCCGGGACGGCCAGACCTTCCGCCTTAGAGGTCTCGGCGTCCCCGGGAGGGGAGATCTATATGTGAAGGTAAAGCTAACTTAAAGGAGGTGTGATATGCGCAAATTTTTCATCCTCTTAGGCATTGTGGGCATACTGTGGAGCGCAGACGCTCGGGCGTTCACCAAAGAAGAGGAGAAGGCCATAGCCCAGGTGGAGGCCCTCAACAAAGCCTTCGCGGCTGTTGCAAAGAGGGTTATACCATCCGTCGTCGTCATAGAGACTATGGGGAAGATGAAGAGGGTGGAAATCCCATCCCCCTTTGAAGAATGGCCCTTTGGGGAGTTCTGGAAGAAGTTCTTTGAATTTCCCAAGCCTCCTCCGGGAGTCCGGAGGGGTTTAGGCTCCGGCGTGATCGTGGAAGGGGGAGATGGGAAGAAGTACATACTGACTAACAACCATGTGGTCAGAGGGGCGGACAAGATAACAGTCGTGTTCTACGACGGGAGGGAGGAGAAGGCGAAAGTGAGGGGAAGAGACGCCGAGACCGACCTTGCGGTCTTGGAGATGAAGACCCAGGATGTGGAAGGCCTGCCCTTCGGGGACTCGGACAAGTTGAGAGTTGGGGAGATCGTACTTGCGGTCGGCAACCCCTTCCGCGAGTATCACACTTTAACTATGGGCATAGTGAGCGCCAAAGGGCGCAGCGGGCTTCGGCTGCCCGAAGGGCCTACCTACCAGAACTTCATCCAGACGGATGCCGCCATAAACCCCGGCAACAGCGGAGGGCCCTTAGTGAACATAAGGGGCGAGATCGTGGGGATCAACACGGCCATACAGACCAAACCCACCGTAGGCGGATACATGGGTATTTGCTTCGCCATACCTTCCAACATGGCTAAGGATGTGCTCGAGGAGATAGTACAGACCGGAAGGGTGGTGAGGGGGTTTCTGGGGGTGAGGATAGGCGATGTGGACCGGGATATGGCCGACGCGTTGGGGCTGAAGGAGAAAAAGGGGGCCATCGTGACAGAGGTCATAGAGGGCGGACCGTCTGAGGGGAAGCTGAGGAAGGGGGACGTGATCCTCAAAGTGGACGGCAAGGAGGTCGAGGACGCAGCCCACCTCCAGAGGACCATAGCGAAGTATGAGCCCGACACAAGGGTAGAGCTCACGATATGGCGAGATGGGAGGCGACATAAAGTCAGGGTCAAGCTCGGTGAGAGGCCTCCGAGGGAGGATTTGGTAGAAGGTAAGCCTGAGACTTTCAAGAAGTTGGGCATAGAAGCACAGGCCCTTACCAAGGACTTGGCCGAACGACTGGGGTACGAAGGAGAGGAAGGGGTAGTGGTAACCTCGGTGGAGCCGGGTAGCCCAGCCGACGAAAAGGGCATAAGGAGGGGAGATCTGATACAGGAGGTAGGGGGGAAGAAGGTGCGCTCGGTCCGGGAGTACGAGGCGGCCCTAAAGAATATCAAGCCTGGGCAGGCGGTGCTCTTCCTGATCCGGCGGGGAGAGCACACGTTCTACGTGGCCCTTAGGGTCCCTCAGGAGGAAAAGTGACATCCTCGGGAGGTGGCGGCAATGGACCAAGAGAAGCTGAAGTATTTCACAAAGCTGGTGCTTAGGGAGCGGGAGAGGATCCTTCGGGGCCTCGACAACGTCCAAGAGGACCTGAAGGAGACTTCCGAGGAGACCTTGATCGAGGAGATCGACAAAGCCTTTTCCAGTGAGGGGCGAGAGCTCCTGAGCAGTTTTATAGATAGGCATACCGAAGGCTTAGAGGCGGTGAACCAGGCACTGGAGAGAATTAAGGAGGGGACTTACGGCATCTGTGTGCGGTGTGGGGGGGAGATATCGGAGGAGAGGCTGGAGGCCATACCCACGGCCTCGCTGTGCCTCTCCTGCCAGCAAAACCTGGAGCGCCAGAGTCGAGCCAGCCAGGCTTTGATCTCCTCCCCCCTCCGGAAGTGGACGGAAGACGATGTGATAGAGCCCGCCGAAGAGGAGGACGAAGAAGAGATTTAGCCGGACCCCCTCGGTGGATGCTGCCACAACGGCTTTATGTTGTCATAATGGCTCTGTCCCCTCGGAAGTTTTGGGTTTCGATCAAATATGGTATGGATCTTGCTTTTCCCATTCCGTAGGATAAACCCGAAGGAAAGGAGATGAAACCTATGGGAAAGGTTATAGGAATTGACCTGGGCACGACCAACTCCTGCGTGGCAGTTATGGAGGGTGGGAACCCGATGGTGATCCCCAACTCCGAGGGGAGCCGGACCACTCCCTCGGTGGTGGCCTTCACCAAGGACGGGGAGAGGCTGGTGGGAGGACCTGCCAAGCGCCAAGCCATCACCAACGCGGAGCGCACGATATACTCCATCAAGCGGTTTATGGGTCGGAGATACGATGAGGTCCCGGACGAGATCCAGCGGGTGCCGTTTAAGGTGGTGCGAGGCCCCAACGATACGGCCAGGGTTGAGGTGGACGGCAAGGTATACTCCCCCCCTGAGATCTCGGCCATGATCCTGCAAAAGATGAGGCAGACGGCCGAGGACTACTTGGGGGAGAAGGTCACGGATGTCGTCATCACCGTCCCGGCCTATTTCAACGACAGCCAGCGCCAGGCCACCAAGGACGCCGGAAAGATAGCGGGCCTGAATGTCCTCAGGATCATAAACGAGCCCACGGCTGCTTCCCTGGCGTACGGGCTGGACAAGAAGAAGAACGAAAAAATAGCGGTGTACGACTTGGGCGGAGGGACCTTCGACATCTCCATTCTGGAGATAGGGGATGGGGTGTTCGAGGTGCTCTCCACTAACGGGGACACCCACTTAGGTGGGGACGACTTCGACGAGCGGATAATCAACTGGCTCGCCGAGGAGTTCCTGAAGGAGACGGGGATAGACCTCAGGAAGGATCCGATGGCTCTGCAGCGCCTTAAGGAGGCGGCCGAGAAGGCGAAGATAGAGCTGTCCTCCACGCTCCAGACCGATATCAATCTGCCCTTCATCA
Organism: Candidatus Latescibacterota bacterium; assembly: GCA_012962735.1. GTDB lineage: Bacteria > Latescibacterota > 4484-107 > B68-G9 > B68-G9 > B68-G9. Next base: position 232 of record DTXA01000089.1, on the reverse strand, counting down.
CCGCCGACGCCAGCGGCCCGAAGCACCTCCAGATGACCTTGACGCGGGCCAAGCTGGAGCAGTTGGTGGACGACCTCATCCAGAGGACCATCGAGCCCTGCGAGCAGGCCCTCAGGGACGCAAAACTTTCCCCGAGCGATATAGACGAGGTCATCCTGGTCGGCGGACAGACCCGTATGCCCAAGGTCCAGGAGATAGTGCGGGAGTTCTTCGGCAAGGAGCCGCACAAGGG
>DTXA01000088.1 GCA_012962735.1 Candidatus Latescibacterota bacterium | reverse complement strand
GGGGCAGTAGGATGTGAAGGGGAAGAGGATATCTATACCCCCTCCTGCCGGTATTTCACTCTTGGCCGTATACACGAACCTCCAACCGTCCCACTCTCCCACCCTTATAGGCCTTTTCGGCTCTAAGACTATCTCCCCCTTCATCCCTCTCGCTTCTCCTTCAGTTTCCCGTACATCTGCACGAAGCTCATTATGGGCATGTCCCTGCTCTCCGCATAGGATAGAGCAGCTCTACAGTCCTCGCCCCCGGATCGATCCGGCAAAGCGACCAAGGGTGGAGGACTGGAGAATAATAGGTAAACCCGACCTCCAAGGTTCTTTCAAGGGGCTGGGGAGCATATCTCCGGGCCGTGCAGGTCTGCGCTCAGAATCGGATGCCATTTCGCCAAAGGCTGTTATGTCCACGGCTATTTAGTTGCCGTTGGCCTTGGCTAGAGATATGCCAAGCATTGCATCATAAAGCCTAGCCACAGCGACGGATTTGGGCTGTTGCGAAGCCTGCTATCTGGAGTGCGGGGAAGTTTTGGTGTGAGTATCTCTTGTAATATAGGGCATGTCACCACCTCGGTCAAGTTAGCGGAAAGTAGAGTTACAGCAATTCCCGAAAGTATCAGTGTTACGGTCGGCCGATCGTAAGGACATCGGAGAATCCGGAGATGATGTCGATACCATATTCCGGACGCCCATTGGCGTTGACGTCGAGGAAGCAGCCGATGCGGTACCTCCCGGGCGGCACCCCCTCGAAGGTGAACTCCCCCTCCTGATCCACATCCACCCGCATCAATGGATGGGCCACATAGAGCACCCTCCACCAATAGGGAAGCTCGGCAGGATAAAGCCCGGCCGTGACGGTCTCCCCATCCCTCACAGTCCCCTTCACATCCACACGGCCGACGACGGTATGCCCCTCCACATCCAGCGAGTCCAGCCTGAGCGCCCTCACTTCAGTCCGCCCGAAGTCGGCGGGGATGTAGAAGTCCACGTCGCGGGTGACCCTCCCTGCCTCCACTTGGACCGGCTGTGCGTAGAGCAGCGTCCGAATCGTCTCCCTGTCCCTGTTCTCCCCGGTGAAGTCGCTCACCACTTCCTTGACAAAGAGGAACTTCGTGCCCGGGGCGAGGTCCTTAAGGACGTAATGCCCTGAGGTGTCGACCAAAGTCATCTTGTGGCCCCATCGGCCGGAGTAGCTTTGGTGGATCGGGGCGTTGAAGACGCCGACCACCACCCGGTTCGGCCCTCGGTAGTCAACGCGTCCCTCGATGCCGCCCATCATAGCCCGGTCGAACCAAGGACCGGGGACATAGCCCGGGTTCACTAAGCGGATCGCCTCATCGAGGACCCTTTCCCCGAGGTCCGGGTTGTGGAGCGACCCCTCCGACTCATATGTAACCTGCTCCAAGGCCTCCCGACGGCTGACCAGGTATCCCAGGTAGTCGTTTGCCATCGTGACAGGGACGACATATCGGAGCCCGGACTCCCGCTGGAGCTTCCGTCCGAGTTCGTAGACAAGTTCCCCCGGCACGGTCGAAAACGCCGCAGTCCCATCCAAGATCAAAGTCTGGAGCAAAGTTCGCCTCGGCCGTTTCCGAAGGGGAAGTTCCACCACCTTCCATCGGAAGGTGAGGTTTACCTCCGGGACGGTCTTGATCCGACTTGTCAGATCCCAGACCTCCTCGGAGAGGACGTCCACGAAATCCCTGCGGTCGATCCCCTCGTAGTTAGGTTGCTGGTCGCCGGCAGCGCCGAGGGCGAACATGACGAAAAGCGAGTCAGGCACTTCTCTCTTCTTCGCGTACCTCGTGTAAAGGGCCTCCAGCTTGGCCTTCGCCTCTAAGGAGCGCCGGACGTACCCGGGCCACTCCGGCCCGATCCATCCAGGTTCGGGGCCACCCCAGACCGTGAAGGCTGTCGGGTGTGCCCCGAAGTCGAAAAGGATCCCCCGGAGGTTCCCCTCCCTGTCGTCTATGCGAAGGACGTAGAGATCGGTGTTGATAGGGCCGTATAGGTTGCTCCTGTTGACCACGAGGTCCTTCCGGAGGGTTCTGAATCCCACGCCGACGCGCCCCTCGAACGTCCCCTCCAAAGCCCGCTTGACGGCCTCAGCACAGCGCTCCGCCAAGAAGTCCCGCACCTTCTTGCGGTAGGTGCGAGGGTAGGAGTGGCCGTGGGTGGCTGCCAGGACGATAAAATCCTCCCGGAGGCCTGTCTCCCTTTCGATCCGCCGTTTGATGTAGGCCGCATCCTCCAGCCGTATGCCGATAACGTCCGTCTCCACCAGGGCCACCCGGAGCTCCCCTACCTGAAGCACCAATGCCTCGGCCAGTGCCCGGTCGTAGGCATTTTCCGTCTCCTCCTGCCTCCCGTACGGGAGGACCACCGGCCAGTCAGGAGTAATGTCGGCTGTGCCCAGTCCCACCTTTAACGGCCCTCGGAAAGATAGTTCCCGGACCTTTCCCACAAGCTCCGCACGGTACACTTCGCCCTTTGCGCGGCCGTAACCCCACAGAAGAGCGCTCAGGGCGACCATGCACAGCAGATACCTGATCATAGCACCCCCTTCCCGGGCTTTACCTGTACACCGAGCCATCAATTTCCTCAACACCTCTATATTTGTAAGTCCGGCCTGCATAAAGTCCGTAACCCACGTCAGCCTCTCGAGCTTCCGATTGACTTGGAAAGATAGCCTCTTTTTTACCACCTGTCAAGCCAAACTCTCTGAGATTGCTCACTTTGAAATGGCCATCCAAAAGGTACCTTCTTGCTTAATTGAAGGCTATGGGCTTGGATGCGGCCATGTCGGATACACCGCCACCTTGGCCCTACCGGATATAGAAATTCCTTCGTTCCCTGAGGTTCAGACACAACTTCTCGGACATCGAGGCCTCAGCAACCAGGTCTTGACTTTCTGGAGAGGCTTCCTTATATTGCGATTATTCTGATCAACAAAGTAATGAAAAATTCATCAATGGTGATTACTTCGTTCCATTCTACAAGGAGCGAACTGTGGGATTGGGGTTCAGCGGGAGGAAAGAGGTCATCCTGAGCGAAATACAAAAGGAGGGCCGGGTCGCCGTTTCCAAGCTTTCCTCCCTGTTAGGAGTCTCCAAGGTGACGGTAAGGCGCGACCTTCAACGCCTGGAGAAAGAGGGCTATGTGCTCAAGACCTACGGGGGGGCCGTAAGTACAGATAAGGTGGCCTTCGAGTTTTCTTTTCAGAACAAGCTCCAGCGGAACATAGCGGAAAAGGAACGCATAGGCCGGTACGCTGCGGGGCTTGTGGAGGATGGGGAGGCCATATTCTTGGACAACGGCACGACCACCCTTCAGATCGCATACAACCTCAAGGCACGACGAAACATAAAGGTAGTCACCAATTCCCTGTGCGTGGTATATGCCCTGGAGCCAGCAGAGGGGATAGAGCTCATCCTTTTGGGCGGGATCGTGAGGCGAGGTTGGAACGACCTCTACGGGCCGCTCACCGAGAAGGCCATAGCAGAACTCCATGTGGACAAAGCCTTTGTGGGCGCGGATGGGGTCTCGCCCGAGGCCGGTTTCACCGCAGCCGACCTTCGCACCGCCCGACCCACCGAGATGGTGATCCAGTCCGCCAAGGAGGTGATTGTCGTGGCCGACCACACCAAGGTCGGTCGGGTGGCCTTCGTGCGTTTCGCTTCCTTAGAGGATGTGGATATGTTGATAACCAG
>DTXA01000087.1 GCA_012962735.1 Candidatus Latescibacterota bacterium | reverse complement strand
TCAGAGTGACCCAGAGGGACGGCCACAGGGCCTGGTCCAGCCCGATATGGCTCCTGTGCCGGGTCGGAGAGTGCGAACGGTGTAGGCCGAAAGTTGGGGAAATAGCATTGGAGACGTAGATCGAGGAGCAAAGAGGGAATGAAATCACCGTGGTGTCGTAGGAGGAATGCGAGGGATATAGAAGTGGGAGAAGTTGAGGGGTAAAGGGGACACGATGGCTAAAGTTCACAAAGCGGTCTGGTCAAATCCGGCCGGCGACTATGCCGAGGGGCCGGACTCGGTAGGACCTATGATGGATCGGCTGGCCCGGGCGGGGTTCGACATCGTCATCCCCGTGGTAAAGGGCGGCGACGGATACGTCAACTACCACAGTAGGATAGAGAGGGTAAGGCCCCAGTTCGAGAGCTGGGACCCCTTAGAGGTCCTCGTCTGGGAGGCCAAGGCCGCAGGGCTCAAGGTCCACCCATGGATGTGCGTGTTTCCGGAGGGCGAGGGCTCCTCGCTCATCCTGCGGGACCCGTCCCTTCGCGTAGTCGACAGACGTGGAAGGCCGAAGCCCTGGGCGTGCCCAGCCTCTGAGGAAGTGAGAAGGTACGAGCTCTCCCTTTACGAGGAGGTCATGGAGGACTACGACGTCGACGGCGTCCACATGGACTACATAAGGTACGATTCGGAGGACGTGTGCTTCTGTGGGAGATGCAGGGAGGGGTTCAGGGTGGAGACAGGGGTCGACCCACTGGAGATAGGCAAGTCTTCGCAGTACAATGTGTTCAGGAGCAGGTCCCGCAACCGTAGCCATCCCGCCTGGGCCAGGTGGATAGAGTGGAGGGCGAAGTGGGTGACGAGGTTCGTTGAAGAACTATCGGAATCCGCAAGGTCCAGGGGTAAGGAGCTTTCGGCCGCGGTCTTCATGGATTATCCCGAGTGCATAGTGTACCAGGGACAGGACTGGGGCGATTGGGGGGAGAGGGGGCTCATAGATTACGCCTTTCCGATGACCTACACCAACAGCACTCTCATGGTAAAAAGGAGGACGAGAAACCACATCGCCCAGGTCAAGGGTGGCTGTCATGTGTGGGAGGGGCTTGGAAAGAGGAGTTCCCGTTCTACCTTGAGCACCGAGGCCCTGATCGAACAGGCAAGGACTGCTTTGGAAGAGGGTGCTGAGGGGATAGTGATCTTCTCCTACGGGGCCCTGACCGATGAAGACCTGGCCGCCCTGGCCGAGTTATAGACTTCCTCCCGCTCCACAGGAACAGGTCCAGGAGTCGTAGCTTGAGAGGTCTGAGCTCATGTGGAGGTCGGCATCCAGCCCCCGGCTTGCGGACAGATGCTCTGCTGCGAACCTGCCTGAAAGCTCCGAGCCTCCTTTGCGTCATCCTTGACAACCTTACCACCCCGCGGCAGTACATTGAAAAAACGATGCGACTTTCCCGCCGCATAGCTGAAGCCCTGATCTTCCTCGTAAGGGTTTATCAACGTGAGCTTTCCCCTCTGAAGTCCCCCTCCTGTCGGTTCTATCCCACCTGCTCCGAGTATGCCGTTCTGGCCCTACGGAAGTACGGCCCCATCAAAGGTCTGCTGAAATCCCTGTGGAGGCTCCTTCGGTGCCATCCCCTCTACCGAGGCAACCTCGTGGACCTCCCCTGAAGGACGTAAAAGTAGCCAGACTGACATATTCTCAGGGTCTCCAGATGGCCGGTCCTCGGAGGTCCTCTTCGGCCTTTCTTCCAGGCCGAGGATGACCCTCAAAACCTGGTCGTCCGGCCTCGCTATCGTGCTTTCGGTTACCAAGGGTGACCCCCTTCATCTCAGACCCATCTGGTGCACGGCCGCGCACAGGGCGGAACAGTCCCCGAGCCGCTTCCCTAACCCCGCCGGCAGTATCCTGCAGTGTCGGGCGTGGCCGGGCATGGACTCCTTCATCACCACCTCCCGGGCAGGGCCCAACCACAGCTCGCCTAAGCGGTGGGACAGGGAGCCGAGGACTATCACGTCCGGGGCCAAGAGGTCTACGAGCATAGAGAGCCCCCGACCCAGTACCTCACCGGACCTGCGCACCACGGCCAAAGCCTCTGGGTCTCCGGAGTGGGCGAGTTCGGCTATCTCCTTAGCCGTGATTTCCTCCCCGAAGCGATCCGGGAACATATAATGTGCCAACCTGGCGATGCCCACCCCGCTGGAGAAGGCCTCCCAGCTTCCGACCTTGCCGTGGGCGAAGGGACCATCCTCTGCCATCCTCCAGTGGCCGCACTCCCCAGCCCAGCCGAAGGCCCCTCGGTAAAGCTTTCCCCCCAGTATCATTCCGGCCCCCAGGCCTGTGCCGGGGGTCAGGAATATCACGTTCTCGGCACCCCGAGCGGCGCCCCAGTACCACTCGGCCAGAGCCCCGCACTTGGCGTCGTGTTCTACGTACGCAGGAATGCCCAACTCCCGCTGGAGTATGTCTTTGAGGGGGATGTCGTCCCATCCGGGAAGGTTGGCCGGACCCAATATCCTCCCCTCCTCCGCTAACAGAGGGCCTCCTATGGATACGCTTGCGACATCGGCCCGGAGTTCGGCCAACAGCTTTCCGGCAGCGTCGAGCATCCGGGAGATCATATGCTCCGGGCCTTTCTGGGCCTCGGAGGGGAACTCCTCCCGGGCGAGGATCTCGCCTTCCTGGGTTCCCACCACGACCGCGGTCTTTGTGCCACCTATGTCCAGTCCGAGGATACGCATATCCCCCCCGGTCTATGTTTCCCCGAAAAGCCCTTCTAAAGGCCTTCGGGCCTCTTCCTCAGGCCGGACCAAAAACGCACCGAGCCCGTAAGGGGGTTGAAGCCAGTACCCGTACGGCCCAAAGCGAAAATATCTTGTCTCCCCAGAGATGCGGAAAACAAAGGAACCCTCACCGGGGGATCGCCCAGGGGAAAGCTCCACCATCTCCGCTTCCCTTCCGGCTATTTTTCCTTGGGCACGAACCCCCGCAGGAAGTTATACCCCCACCTCGCCCCTTCCCAGAACCTGTCCCCCGAGAGCACGGGGTCCTCGTGCTCTATGCTTACCCCTCCTTCAAATCCCACATCCAAAAGGGCCCGGAAGAACGCCCTCCAGTCCAGCTCACCCAGGCCCGGTATTCTGAACCTCCCCCACCTTTCCTCCGGGCTCTTTCCGTATAACCCGAACTTCTGGAGGTTCTCCCTCAATATCTCCGTGTCCTTGGCGTGTACGTGGTAGATCCTCTCCCCGAACTTGTACACCAGAGGAATAGGGTCCATGAATTGGAGCAGTAGGTGGGAGGGGTCGAACTCCAACCCCAGGGCGGGACTGGTGACCTCCCGGAAGACCGCCTCCCAGTCCGCGGGGGTGAAGAACCCACCGCCCTTCCAGTTCTCAAAGGCGATCCTGATCCCCAGGTCTTCTGCCCTCTCCGCTATAGGTCCGAAAACCTTCCCGAACTCCCCTATCACGTCTCTTACGCTTTCGGCCTCGCCCCGGCCTGGAAAGCCCGTTACCACTTCCACTTGCAGTTCTGCAGCCATGTCAAGAAGTTTCTGCCAATACTCCACCTGGGTTCTGCGCCCTTCTAAGTCCGATACCAAGGGGTTGCCGTAGAACCCTATCGCCGTGACCTCCAAGCCCAGCTCTCGGGCCTCCTCCACCGCACCTCGGATGGTCTCCGGCCTGCTTGCATCCAAGGGCCTTTCCGGGCCCGTCGTGAACGAGACGAAGTCGAACCCGATGGCCGCTATCTGCTTCAGAGCCTCGGGGTCTCCCGTAAGCATCCCGAGCTTCATCGTACCCCCTCTCTTGACCGTTGTGGGTTTCGCTTATATAGCCCCAAAAAGTCCTTCGCTCAGACACTTTTTGGGGACCCCTTGTATTAGGGGACAAAGATAGCGTTTTGTTGAAGATTAGTCAACACCTAACTCACCCTATTCTGTTGCGAAGATGGGTAAAAGGTGATATCTTTGGGGATAAGCATCGGTCCGCTTTTAAAAAGGAGGGATGAGATGGCACCGGAATACGCTATGTTATTTGAACCACTGACCGTCAGAGGCGTCAGGCTACGCAACCGTATCGTATGCCCCCCGATGGTCACTAACCGCAACATCGTGGGCGACGATGGAATAGAGTGGTACAGACGTATCGCAGAGGGCGGCGTGGGGTTGGTCATAGTAGAGGCGACGCGCACGGCCAGGTTCGAGGAGGAGTTGAAGGCGGAGAACTTGAGCGGGTTGGTGGAGGCGGTCAAGGGTGAGGGGGCTGCTGTGGCGATACAACTTTTCATGTCCCCGGTGGACGGCCGCAATTCCCCCGATTCCCTGAGCCGGGACGACATCGCCCTGAGTTTGGAGCGCTTCTGTAAATCCGCCGCCATCTGCAAGGCTGCTGGCTTCGACGGTGTGGAACCTCACGGAGCACACGGTTTCCTGCTGAACCAGTTCTTCTCCAAGCGTGCCAACCACCGCGCGGACGAATACGGTGGGAATCTGGAAGGTCGTATGCGCCTAGGCTTGGAGGTGGTGCGGGCCGTGCGCTCCGAGGTGGGTGAAGATATGCTGATATTGTACCGTCACACTCCAAAGGAGCCGGGAGGGTATACCTTAGAGGAGAGTCTGGAGTTCGCCTGGCGGTTGGCAGGAGCCGGGGTGGACGTGTTGGACATATCCCCAGCGAGCGAAAAGGCCCCCGGCGACCTGGCGGAGCCGTTTCGGCGTATAGGCATCCCCGCCATCGCGGTCGGTCAGATGGCCCGGCACGAAAGGGCGGTGGAGGCTCTGAGGGAGGGGAGAGCCGACCTGGTGGCTATAGGGCGAGGGCTCATAGCAGACCCATTTTGGGCATCTAAGACGAGGGAGGGCAGGCTCGACGAGATAGTGCAGTGTCGGTACTGCAACGAGGGGTGTTTCGGCAACCTACGGGCGGGCAAGCCAATAGAGTGCGCGCAGTATGGGCGGATGTGAGGTAAGAGGGGGAGGCACTGTATAGATTTCTTGCGCAGATGGTCGGGAGATATTATATTCCTAAATGAAGGCAGGTACCCCCTCGTTGCTTGAAAGGGGTGATGTATCATGGAAGCGGAAGTAGCTAACAAGCTGGTTTACCTCCCGTTTCTCTCCTGGCTGTGGCTGACAATCATAGCGGTCGTCATCTCGGTAGTTTGGTACTTCGTGCTCAAGGTTCGCTCAGCCGGGGGATTCTGGGTACAGTTGATCGCCGCCTGGATCGGGGCATGGCTGGGGACCCCGGTCTTAGGCAACTGGGGCTTCCTCACCGTCAACTACATCTGCATCATCCCGGCGATCCTTGGCTCCGTCGCCGGAGTTATGCTCTGTGCAGGCTACGATAAGGTGCTCAAGGCGGCCTTCGGTAAGACCGAATAACCTCCCTAAAGGGGTACCTGCCTTCTCCCTCCTTCTATTCTCCCCTTATTCCTCATATCCTGCCAGTGTCATCTGCGAATTGTCGAAGACTTCCTCTATTCGAATTCGAAGCCGAAGGATGACAAGGCGGCCATCCTTAACTTGGTTTTCGACCTATGGGAAGGGTCCAAAGGAGGGTATACGAGATCTTGGAGCGGGCGGCTCCTGAGGACAGGGCCAGCCGGGCAGTAGATATAGGTATTATGGCCCTGATCCTGCTGAACGTGACGGCGGTGATATTGGAGACGGTGCAGAGCCTCCACCGAAGGTATGCTTTTGCGTTCACTGCGTTCGAGGCGGTCTCGGTGGGTGTCTTCACCGTGGAGTACATACTAAGGCTTTGGAGCTGCACGACAGAGGAAAGGTTCCGGCGCCCGGTGGTGGGAAGGCTCAGGTTCGCGGCTACTCCTTTGGCCGTGGTGGACATTCTGGCCATCCTGCCGTTCTACCTGCCGATGTTCCTGCCACTGGACCTGCGGTTCATCAGGGCCATAAGGCTCTTCAGGTTGTTCCGCCTTTTCAAGCTGGGCAGGTACTCCGAGTCCCTGAGGCTTTTGGGGGTCGTGCTGCGGACGAGGAAGGAAGAGCTACTTATGACCGTTTTCACGCTCTCGATACTTTTGATCATCTCCTCGAGCCTGATGTACTTCGTGGAGAACGAGGCCCAGCCCCAGGTCTTCTCGAGTATCCCTGAGGCGATGTGGTGGGGGATAGTCACGCTGACCACCGTGGGTTACGGAGATGTGTACCCAGTCACCCCCTTGGGGAAGTTCTTGGGGGCGGCCATAGCCCTTTTGGGCATAGGGATGTTCGCCCTGCCTGCGGGTATATTGGGATCTGGGTTCATAGAGGAAATCCAGCACAAGAGGGAGCGCAGGCGGATCTGTCCGCATTGCGGGAGGGAGATAGGGGAAGATTAGGAGAAAAGCCGGCGTATTATGAAGACAAAAAGTCGTCGAAGTCTAACTTCCCGTCCCCGTTCAGGTCGTAGGCAGGACCCATTTGCCCCTCTCATCTTAATATGACCATCTTCCTTACAGCATCGAACTTCCCAGCCCTCAGCCTGCAAAGATATGTGC
>DTXA01000086.1 GCA_012962735.1 Candidatus Latescibacterota bacterium | reverse complement strand
TGATCGCCTCTTCGTCGGCGATGAAGAACATTATCTCTCCCCCCTCCGTTGCTCTACCCGCCCCTCCCGCTCCTGGCCCTCCTCTCCCACCAGCCCGATATATTTGTCGATCGCCCGCCGGACGAGCTCGGAGATGGAGAGCCCCGTCTCCTGCGAGAGCCTCTTCAATGCGCGGTGCTGCCGTTCGGTGATCGTCCAGTTGACCCGCCTCATCCCCACCCTTGCTCCTTATTCTTATCTTTTTCTTTTCATTCCATTCTATTTAAAACATCCCTCAGCTTCACCACCAGCTCCGCCGTCGGGATCTTCACGGGGCATATCTCAGTGCAGCGCCCGCAGCGCATACAGGTATAGGCGATGGGAGCAGCGCGGGCCGGGCCCCCGGTGACGAAGGCCGTCCAGACAGCCCCATGGCCGATGAAATACTTGTGGCCGAATCTCCCGGCGACCAGCGCAAAGACGGGGCACTCATACATGCAGCCGCCACAACGCAGGCAATATAAGACCTCTTTGAACGGGCCCGCGGCCAGCTCGCTCCGCCCGTTATCCAGGAAGACGACATGGAGCTCCCTCGGCCCATGGGCTCCATAGGTTATGACCTTCTCGATGTCCCCGGTCTTCGAGGGCCCGGAGATTATGCTCACATAAGCCGGTATCGTATATTGGGCATACCTCCAGGTGACCTCCGCTACCTTGAAGGCGTCGGCCAGGGTGGGCACGACCTTCTCGATGCCCACCAACACGATGTGTCTCTCCGGCAGGCTGGTGGTCAACCGGATATTCCCCTCATTCTCGATGATGAAGATGGCCCCGCTGTCCGCGGCCAAGACGTTACAGGAGGAGAGGCCGATATCGGCCTCGATATACTTCCCTCTTAAGAACTCCCTGGCGGCCCTGACCTCCTCCTCGATCTCCGGCTCTACCTCCCGGCCCATCTTCTCCCGAAAGATTTCGGCCACCCTCTCGCGCGATACATGGATGGATGGAGAGAGGATGTGCATCGGCCCTTCGTCCAAAAGCTGCAGGATCAGCTCCCCGAGGTCCGTCTCCCAGACGGTATGACCTCTCTCCTCAAGGTAGTGCCTCAGATCGATCTCCTCCCCGGTGATGCTCTTGGCCTTGACGATGACGATGGCCTTGCTCCCATCGCATAGGGAGGCGATGATCTTGTTCGCCCCCTCTCCCGTCTTGGCGAAATAGGCCTTCCCTTTATTGGCCTCGATATTCTCCATCGCCTGTTCCAAGAGGCTCTCCCAGTTGGCTATCGCCGATTCCTTGATCCGGCGCACCTCTTTGGCTAGCTCCACTGTATGGGGATATCTCTCCAAGGCAATCTTGGTGTTCTTGCGGTAAGAGGAGATGGCTCGGGAGAGGGCCAGATGGATATGTTCGTCCTCAGCCGCCCTCATCAGATCCTCATAATACTGCTCGAAGACCTCGGCCGTCCCTCTATCCATTTCCGTGGATCGCCTCGTCCAGGATCTCGATGAGGTCCTTTGCCTCTACCCCCGCCCCTGAGCCCTGCAGGTCTCTCCTGAAGTTGAAGTAGCAGAAGGGGCAGAGCGTCAGGATGAGCTCCGCTCCGGTGCCCTTCAGCTCCTCCAGCCTCCTTTGCGCGACCAACCCCCTGATTTGGGGCAACAGGACCTCCAATGGGGCACCGCAGCAGCCGGTCCAACGCCCATGAGCGGGCTCGACCTCCTTTATATCTATCCCCTCTACAGCCTGCAAGATGGAGCGGGGCTCCTCGATGATCCCCAGGTCGCGGGCCAAATGGCAGGGATCATGGATCGTCACCGTAGTCTTAAAGGGTAAAGTCAGATTGAGATTACCATCCTGCAAGGCCTCCTCGATCACCTGGGTATAGTGGAGCACCGTGAGGTCAAAATCGACGTAAAGCGGATAAACCTTCCGGAAAAGCTCCATAGAATGGGGGGATATGGTGATGATCCTCTTCACACCTCTCCTCTTGAAGATATCGTAAACCCTCTGAGCATGGGCGGCCAGCTCCTCCAGGAACCCGAATTCATAGAGGAGGCCGCCGGCGTAGGGCTCATCTTCATACAGATAGGAGAGGTCCACCCCGACCCCCCGGAGGACCCTCACGAACCCCTGCAGAAGCCCATCGTAAAGCTCCTTATCCCTTGTCGTCAAGGAGGTGAGGAGCCGCGCGGGATCGAGACCGATCCTCCCCAAGGCCTTCGCCGCGCCGACGAAGATACCGCTCTTCAGCCCGAATGGGCCCATCTTCTCCGCCAACTCGAGCAAAGAAGGGAGGTATGGCAAGAGTTGATACTCACAACCCGTGTAAAGGATGGTCTCCCCCGTTTGAGGGATGCCGATCCCCTTCGCCCACCTGCAGAGTTCTTCCCCGGGGAGGCCCAAGGGATTGCCCCTCTCCAGGATATTATCCCTTATCAATAAAATCGGATCTGGGGTCATGTGACCCAGGCCAGGCACCCGAGACCTGCCTGGAGCCTCCTTTCGCGCTATTTTAAGCCCCTCCGAAGGCCGTTGTCAACCTGGATCTGCGCGGTAATCATAATCGCTCCCTCAAGGGGCAGAGACAGGGTCACAGGAGCCTTCTTTTAAGGGACGGGCTGCGCGGTTCGATAATCGCAGTTGAACTTGGGGCCCTGGTTCGCTATCATGGGTGCGAAAGGGGAGATGTTGAGCTCATTCTTGCGCGGGACGCGGAACGCCTTCATTCGAGGCCTGCTGGTCATCCTACCGGTCGCCGCCACCTTTTACCTGCTCTGGCTGATCTACAAGCTCTTCGTCCGACTGGTCGAGGCCCTGATCGGCCCACTCCTCACGGGGGTCCTGGGGAGCCACTGGTGGGTCCCCGGGGTAGGGATCTTCCTCACCTTAGTCCTGGTCTCGCTCATCGGCCTGGTGACGCGGGGCTATGCCGGGCGGGCCCTCCACCGCTACTTTGAGGGATTGCTGGAGCGGGTGCCCTTGGTCAACAAGACCTATGCCATGGCCAAGCAGGTGACGGCCGCTCTCTTCCGTGCCGACGTCCCCGCCTTCAAGAAGGTCGTTCTCTTCGAATACCCCCGCAAGGGGGTCTACACCTTGGGGTTCATCACCGGCGACAAGCTGGGTCGGCTGGGGCAGGCCGTCGATGGGGAGTTCATCTCCGTCTACGCCCCGACCGCTCCCAACCCCCTCTCCGGCTGGTTCCTCCTCATCCCCAAGGGGGAGGTGATCTACCCCGAGATCAGCGTGGAGGAGGGGTTAAAGTTGATCCTCTCCGGCGGGGTGATCGTCCCCGGCTCAGGGGTGGAGGAAGAGGCTCCGGTGCGCCGGGAGCGGCGACGGTGGCCCTGGCCCTGGCCCTGGCGCTGGCTCCACCGCGA
>DTXA01000085.1 GCA_012962735.1 Candidatus Latescibacterota bacterium | reverse complement strand
CCCCCCGAACGCTTCGGTCCCCCACCTCCAGGACCTTCCCCCGGGGAGATGAGGGAGAGGCTCTTCTGGAGGATGATAGAGCTGCTGGGGGAGACCAGGTGAGGAGCCCCATAAGGCACGCCGGGCCATCCCTTAAGGATGGCCCGGTTTTTCACTTCCCCCCTGTCCAACGCAGGGAGAAATGGAAGGAGTCGCCAAGTTCCGTGGACACATATGCCACATCCACACCCACCGGAACCGAACCCGCCTGGAAGTTCATTCCAAATCCTGCGGAGAGCGTCCGGTTGTGCTCGACTTCGAGGTCTTGGGCCATCCCCCCCCGGAGCGCTATACGGCCGAAGGCCCATCTTTCCACCCCGAAGAACACCCTATCTCTCTGGTCCCGGTACAGGGCCTTACGGATGTCCACCTCAAAAAGCGTCCCTCCACCGGCCCAGAACCCCAGCCCCAACCAAACCCGAGCCGGGACAGCCTCCCTACCACCTTCTGCGGTGCCCGCCTGGTTACGGGCGTCGTACTGGACCCAGCTCAGGAGGTCCCTCACCACCACCCCCCAGGCCAGCCTCCCCCCGAGCTGTCCCCTCAGTCCTACGTCCAACCCGAACCCCCAGGCACTGCCCTTTACCTGGCGGTCCACACCGCCCGTAACCCAGCTACCTTCCGGGTTTCCACCGAACGTGGCATAATACACCTTCGCCGTAACCCCGGAGGTCACCTCCCCCCTGAGTATGCCAGCCCCGCTGAACAGCAAGGTGTGCTCCTGCAAGGCCGCATCCCCAGCGGTCCTGAGCCCGAGGGCCACAGGGTATCCCAGTACTTGGTCCCCGTATAGGAGCGTATGGCACGGCACCAGTCCGAACTGCCGCGTCGTGGAGAACAGGAACTCCCGTCCCCGAAGCCCCACGAGTCCTGCCGGGTTCCAGAGTGCCGCATCCGGTCCCTCCACCAGGACCACGCACGCCCCACCCAGCCCCGAGGCACGGGCCCCGAACCCCATCTCCCCGAACGCACCTGGCAGGTGGGCCAACTCCCCCCAGGCCGAGACGGCCCAGAGGAGCCCCGCCATCGCCGACAGCCGCATCCTTCCTCCTATTTGATGAGCACCACGGTCTTCACCACCTCCTCCACACCCGTTCCGTCCCGCACCCGGATCCGCGCTATGTACCGGCCGTTGCGGGCCAAAGCCCCAGAGTCCGTTTTCCCATCCCAGACTATGCACTGCCCGTCCCCTGGCTCGTACAGTCCCTTCTCCATAGGTAGCTCCTCGCACAGGGTCCGCACCAGCTCCCCGGACATAGTATATACCTGCACCGTAACGTACGGCTTACGCAGGTCTTCAGAGCTGATCCTGAAACCGATCTGGAGCCCGTAAGGGTCGTTAGGGCTAAAGGGGTTCGGCAACAATCGCACATCCCTTATGGAGAGGGGCTCAGAACGGCGCAGCACCCCGAACTCGCTGAGCTCGGACACCCGCACCCTAAGCCCCTCGGGCACCATCTGCACCCCTTCTAAGGGGGTCCACCTCAGGCGCACCTCATCCCACCTTCCAACCGTCAGCCTCGTTGGATCCCCGCCCGGCGGGACGGGGAAAGTCAGGGTGGCCTCCTTGCCCTCCACTAACCTGCCGGCCAAGCTGATCTTATACAGGCTTCCCATCAGTTCGTACCTGGCGCTGGCAGCCTTGACCGGGGACGGGAGGGCCCTCTTCAACCTGAGCCTCGCTCTCGTGCCCTTGGGGACCGGCCCGGCCGGAAAGGAGATCTTGAACCCAGCCCCGTCAGTGAACTCAACCGAGGGGGAGTCATACGTGAGCATCTGGTACACCGAAATCCCCCTGTCCTCCGGCCGCAGGCTCGGGTCCTCGTTGAAGCCCTTCCTCCTGCCGGTCCGTTCCTCCACCGCCTCCACGGACACCTGGCCTACGAAGCTCAAGCTCGGGATGAAGATCGCCTCCTGGCCGTCCTCCCGCACGAGGACCTCCCCTGCCCCCTCGGGCCTTATACGCCACTTCAGCGATATCTGCATCGGCCTCCCCGCCGTATCACGGGCGGTGTATGAGAATAGCACCTGTTCTCCGCCCGAGGCCTCCATATGGTCCGAGGAGAGCTCGAAGTCGGCCAGTTCCAGACGGGTCACCTGTACGGATGCCTGTACAGACCGCTCCAGCGTCCCCTTCCACACGGTGGCGGTCACCACTGCCGATCCCTCATCCTCGGCCTTGTACAGTGCCTTCCCGCCTGGGAGGGGTTTCAACGTCCCCTCGCCCTCTACCTTCCACAGCACCGAGTCCGGCTTTAAGGGCTTAAAGT
>DTXA01000084.1 GCA_012962735.1 Candidatus Latescibacterota bacterium | reverse complement strand
TTAACCTGATACCGGCGTCGGCGGCCTCGATGATCGCGTCGGGGGCGAACGGTGCGGGGACGAAGATGACGGAGGTATCTATTCGGTTATGAGAGACGGCCTCCTCGATCGAGTTATAGATGGGGACACCATCTTGGTGCCGGCTTCCCTTCCCCGGGGTCACCCCGGCGACGATCTTTGTGCCATATGCGATCATCCGCCGGGTGTGGAAACTCCCCTCTCCCCCGGTGATCCCTTGAACGAGGACCTTGGTCCGATCATCGATCAGGATGCTCACATACCCTCCCTCCCTCCTCGTCCAGAGTATAGTCTTGGGACCCGGGGAGGGCAACCTTGGATATGGACTATGGGCTGGAGCCGGGGAGGGGATTATCTGAATCTGAACTTGCAGACCTTGGGGACGTCGAAGTTCTGGATCACGAGCCTGTTAGCAGAACAGATCCGGTCCTTGTCGGCCGTGATCCCTCGAGCTTCGATGAGGATCTCCACGGCGAAGGCGGTCCCGCTGAGATGGCGCAGGGTGTTACAGATGTAACCGAAATCGATGAGCATGCTCTCCTCACCCCGGGCCAGGATCCTGTTATCCTTGATCTCCTTGGAGATGTCCGCGGTCCGCCTGACGACGGGGACGAAGATGACCTCTTCCTTCCTGCGGAACTTCCTGGTGATAGCGCGGATGATCCGCACGGTCCGCTTCACTTGGATCAGCTTCCCTTGGGACATCTCGACGAGGAGATCGAAGTAGACGGTGAACTTCCGCTCCGGACGGCGTAGCTTGACGATGGGACTAGAGATCTCGATCTGGAGCGGGCAGCTCTCTGCAAGGAAGTTCTCCGGCACGGGCTGGGCCAGTGCCGGTGCCGGTGCGGTCCCTCGCTCCAGGGTGAGTGCTCCGGCGATGAAGCCGAGACCTTTGAGAAACTCCCGCCGATCGAGCCTTCTATCCTTGGACATATCGCTCCCCCCTCTCGCCCCGATTCTCGCGGGCGGAGATGAATTCCGGCCTAGTCTATCCGGAGAGGCGGGCCTCCCCAAGGAAGGGGGAGAGAGGGGGAGGTGATCTCCATCACTTAGGGGGGTGAGTCTAGGGCGGCTGCGGTGGTGGGAGCAGCCGCCCTAGACGGCTTGGCTCTACGGATTCGAACCGCGTCCTTGAAGCTGCTGGGGAAAAATCCGCTGCCCCGGAGGCTGGAGAGAGCAGCGGCAAAACCCTGGCAGCCGGTGGGATCCTCCCCCACCTCGGATGCACCATGCACGAGCCAAGCCTAAAAGGGGTGTGGGAAGGTCTCACCCTTAAATCCCTCTCTCAATCACCAAACCTAACCATAACCAGCCCATTATAATTTTACCAAAAAGTCGAGCCCGACTGACACCCGTCGGGATGAGAAATGTGTACAGGTGTGCAAGTATGCATGTGGGTATGCTATAATGTAACATGTCAAGTTGTCAACGTGAACGCGTGCACACGTAGGAGAAGATGGACTCGACGATCAGCCAATGGGATCTAAGGGTGATCACAAGGCAGCTCGACCGAGAGCCCCGTGGGGTGCTCTCGGTCGAGCGCCGCTGTCGCTTCGGCTACCCTCAGGTGATCAAGGTCTATCCGCTGTTGCGCGACGGTGCGGGCAGAGCCTGCCCCTTCCCCACCCTCTTCTGGCTCACCTGCCCTACGCTGATCGAGCGGCTCTCCCGGCTGGAACACCAGGGCTACATCAAAGAATTAGAGAGAAAGCTCGCCGAAGATGGGCGGTTGAGGGAGGAGTATTACCAAAACCACCGGGACTACATCGCCGAGCGGTGGGCGGCCCTCACCCCCGAAGACCGGGCCCTAGCGGCAGAGAAGGGTCTTGACAAAGCCCTGAGGGGACGGGGGATCGGAGGGCTAGCCGATTGGGACAAAGTAAAATGCCTCCACCTCCACTATGCCCATCACCTAGCCCGGGGGAAC
>DTXA01000083.1 GCA_012962735.1 Candidatus Latescibacterota bacterium | reverse complement strand
GGCTCCACCTGAAGTAGTCGGGGATCCCCGCCGCGAGGTACCTTCCCGGCAAGCACTGTGGCGAGTCCCCAGCTTAAGCCAGGTATGTCGTCTAATTCTGCGGAGCTTATAGATATCCCGTATCTCCTCCTGAGCTCAAAGGAGCCTTACGAGCTCCTCATGTCCGCAGAGTTCTGTGATCTCGTTCCCGAAGAGGGCTGTGAGCTCTATCCTTCCCTGCTTCATGTAGCGGATGAGCTTATCTAAAGCGCCCTTCGGCCCGTCCTCTAGGAAGTGTAGCATCGACCATGATCCCTCTACCGTGTACCTGAACTTGGCCTCCTCGGGCCAGGTTTCTGTCTCCTCGCAGAGGCGGAGGATCTCGTCCATGAAGCCGTCGTGCTCCCTGAGGACGTCCCTGGGGAGGTCTGTGTATCCTAAGTCGTGGTGGGAGATGTGGACGAGATAGACTTCCCAGTGCCTCTTTGGCTTCCATTCAAAGGAGCGTCTGTCCAGAACCTCAGCCCCGGCAGAAAGGGCGAACTCTACCGAAGTCTCTTCCTCGATTTCGGGGACGCTTATTTGGCACCTTTTCTCGCCCGGCTCTATGAGGCCTGAGGGGATTTCTTGGAAGTGAGGTCGTATGCCCCTGCGGATTTTCATCTGGGCTTCTACCGGACCCCCCCTCGGTTTTCGACCGTGACCTCCACGATCTGTTCCAGCCTTCCCTCCCCGAAGAAGAGGACCGTGGGTTTTATTTCTTTTAAAAGCAACGTATCCATGCCACTTCCTCTGACAGATGTTATCATGGAACGATCAAGCTTACATTAGTTAAGTCATGCGAGCTGTTTTTGTCCTTATTCGTCCTGGTCTCACTGGGCTGCTTTACGACAATATTCGTTTAAGAGCCTAAGGTAGGTCATATAATTTTCCAGCGATACCTCCGGAGGCGTCTGATGATCCACCGAGGGGATGTACCCCCCCTGCCTCATCACGGGAAGTATCCTCTCGAACTCAGCCCTCATCTCCTCCTCGCCCTTGCTCATGACGGTCTTGTCGTATCCACCTAT
>DTXA01000082.1 GCA_012962735.1 Candidatus Latescibacterota bacterium | reverse complement strand
CGGAGCCGGAGCGGTGGGGCCAAGTCAGGGGAGAAGTGCTCTCCTGAGCTTGCCCCTCCTACCCTTAATCGAACAGTTACAAGATTGAGAGACCCTTGACAAGGCTCCAGGGATGTGCTATACTATAAACGTTCCCGGTAAGGACGCCGGTAAGGTTCTCAAATCGAGATGAGCGCAAGCAAGCATAATAAGATGGAACGGCTCACGATAAGGGATATAGCTAGGGAGGCGGGGGTCTCCATCAACACCGTCTCGCGAGCCTTGAACGATAAACCCGATATCAGCGTTGAGACCAAGGAAAGGGTCCTGGAGACCGTCAAGCGGCTGGGGTACAGGCCGAACAGGCTAGCTCGGGGGCTCCGCTCCAATAAGACTGGGACCATCGGGGTCATCGTGGCTGATATCGCCAATCCCTACTTCGCGGCCTTGGTCAAGGGCGTGGAGAAGGCGGCCAAGGAGCACAATTACAGCATCATCTTGCAGGATACCGACGAGAACTATGAGAAGGAGAGGGAAGCAGTCCGGACGATACTGGCCGAGCAGGTCGATGGCCTCTTGATCACGCCGGTCCAGACCGGGAAGGAGACGATAATCGAGCTGCAAGAATCAGGACTCCCGTTCGTGCTGCTGGGCAGGTGGTTCGATGAGCTGGAGGCCGATTATGTGGCCACTGACGATATCCAGGGCGGGTTCCTCGCCACAGAGCACTTGATCAAGCAAGGACATGAGAGGATCGCATTGCTGGGTGGCCCCCCTTACATCTCATCGGCGAAGGAGCGCTTCCAGGGCTACAAGAAGGCCTTAGATCAGTATGGTATCGAACTAGATGAGGGCCTGGTTAGGAGCGGGGCCATCACCATGAAGGACGGCTACACTATCGCCAAGGCCCTGTTGAGCACCAAGCCTCGCCCTACAGCCATATTCGCTTACAGCGATTTCGTCGCATTGGGCATCGTTAAGGCCATCCGCGAGGTAGGCCTCAAGATCCCCGGTGACATCGCGATCGTTGGGTATGACGATATAGAGTTCTCCTCCTGCCTGGAGGTGCCCTTAACGACGGTCAGGATACCCAAGAGGGAGATCGGCAGGCAGGCGGTAGAGATCCTCCTGGAGAGGATGATAAAGGCCGACAGTGCAAGTCAGTTCCGCAAGGTCAAGCTGGAGGTCGAGCTGATCATAAGGGAGTCCACGACAGGAAGGGGAACAAGAGGGGAGGTGAGAGCGGGCGGGAGAGAAGGGCAGAAACCCCAAAAATAACATTAATAGTATAGCTAAAAGGAGGAGGGCAAGATGGTGAAGAAGCTCGTAATGTTCATCGGTGCGGTCATTGCGATCGCTGGGCTTTTGGGCTTTGTAGGGGGGATAACCATCGTTCCAGGGGTCGCCGAGCCCCCGAAGCTCTGTGAGGGAGTCCACATCATATTCTTCCCCGGCGGCGCCCCTGGAGATCCCTTCGCCTCGGTAGTCTACAAGGGGGCCAAGGAGGCCGAGGAGAACCTGGGGCCCAAGGTCGACTACCTGTGGTCGGAGTGGGACCCGGAGAAGATGGTCACCCAGTTCAAGGCAGCCATAGGGATGAAGCCGGATGCTATCTGTATGATGGGTCACCCTGGTTATGATGCCCTCAAGGACCTCGTCGAGGAGGCCTATGAGCAGGGGATCATCGTTACCTTCCAGAACGTCGACATTCCCGAGTTCCGAGAGAGGTATCCCTACACTGGCTATGTGGGCCAGGACCTGTATGTGGCTGGCTGGAAGATCGCAGAGTGGGCGGTGAAGAACCTGGATCTGAAGGCCGGGGACAGGGCCGCGGTCATCTCGGGCTCCTGGGAGCAACCCGCCCGTGCGGTAAGGGCCAGGGGAGCTGAGGACGCCCTCAAAGAGGCGGGGTTGATCGTCGACAGGGTCTCCCATGATCCGAAAGTATAT
>DTXA01000081.1 GCA_012962735.1 Candidatus Latescibacterota bacterium | reverse complement strand
CCGACAGCCCCAATCCTGTGCCCTCCTTCTTGGTGGTGAAGAATGGATCGAAGATCCTCTCCATAGTTGCCCGATCCATCCCGATCCCTGTATCCTTGACGGACAGGCGAACGAACCTTCCTGGCCTCGCATAGCTGTATCTACTGCAGTACTCCTCATCTACGGATACGTTCTCGGTCTTGATGGCGATCTTCCCTCCTTCGGGCATAGCGTCCCGGGCGTTGACCACCAGGTTCATGACCACCTGTTCTATGCTCCCAGTATCCCCTTCGACCGCCCACAGGCCGGCGCTTAAATCGAGGGCCAGGGAGATGTCCTCGCCGATGATACGCCTCAGCATCTTGGCCATGTCCTCTATTGCTTTATTAAGGTCGAAGGTCACCACCTTTATCGGATGGCTGCGGCTGAAGAGGAGCAGTTGGCGGGTGAGATTGGCGGCCCGCACAGAGGCCTTGCGGATCTCCTCCAGGTAGCGATTTAAAGGGGCATCCTCCTGAACTTCCATCATGGCAAGCTCTATGTATCCTTGAATAGCTGTAAGCAGATTGTTGAAATCGTGGGCAACCCCCCCGGCCAACCTACCTACGGCCTCCATCTTCTGGGCCTGGCGAAGCTCTGCCTCTACTTCCCTTATCTTACTTATATCCTTGGCGCCGGCCACTATCCCCGCTATCTCGCCTCTCTCATCCCTTATCACGGATGCGTTGAAGCTCATAGGTATCCTTCGGCCGGATTTGGTGAGGTAGGTCAGCTCGTAATCCTGTACTCTCCCCTTCTCCCTCAACTCTTCCAATGTTCCAGTGAAGAGAGGTCTTACTTCTTCTTCTGCAAATATGGTTCCTATGGACTTGCCTATCAGTTCCTCCTCTTCGTACTCCAGAAGCTCCAACGTGGCCTTATTGACGAAGCGGATGTTCCCGTCCAGATTAGTCACGATGAGAGTGTCGAGGAAATTGGCTATAATGTTTTCTTTTTCCTCCTTGGCCTTCCTCAGCTCGCTCTCGTAACGCATGTTATGTTCCCTTAAGAGGCCTACTGCCAGACCGACAGCGATGAACCCTGCAGACCGTATGAGGTTCAGCATAAAAGGAGCGTCCAAGTTTGAAAGATCATGGAATCCGACCAATAGGGCCCCGAGGAGGACGGCCACCCAGATTGCCCGTCTTCCCCACCAAAAGCCCGCTAAGACTATGGGTACGTAAAGGAAATGCGAGAATGTAATGTAGAGATAGTGGGTCAAACCTAAGCAGGAAAGGACGAGCACGATCAGTATGGCCGTCTTTAGCCACTTCCCCCCTTTCATTTTATCACCCCCTTTATCCCCCTATCTTATTGCACTTAGGCTGTTCCCCATACGCCTCAGCAAAACATCGGAGCAACGCCCCCTCTTCTTTCCTGAACCCATCGTCGGAGATGATGAACCTGAAAAGGCACCTGTTCCCCTTGATAAAGGTGGCCAAATCCTCGTTCCTCGACCCGGACCTGAGGTGGGCCTTGAGCCTCTTTTTGATGTTCTTCGAGCTGCCGATGTAAAATATCCCCGAAGCCATCAAAGGGTACGCAATAGTAGGAGCTTCGAGGGAGAGTTCGTAGATGCCCGATGCCTCCGGCGCGTTCGCCTCTACCGAAGGCATGCTCATAGGGAAGTAGGGGGAAAAATACGCCCACTGGGGAGGGTATCTATGGTCATGCATCCTTCCGGAAGATGGAGGTATCCCTAAGAGGGTCCGGCAATAGCTGACGGAGCGTCTGGAGATGTCGATGCCGTATTCCCTTCGAAGCTCCTCTCTGATCTCTTTGTCGGTGTACAGCCGATCGATTCGGCATAAGCTGAGCTCGGTCCCTTCCCTGGCGATTATCTCTTTGATGAACCCCTTATATATCTCCCTCCGGCTGGGGAAGAAATCCTTTAGGAGCACTCGCCTTCCCCCCGGCAGCAGGACAGAAGCGCCGTTGTTGACGAGCCTCGATATCATACTGGCATCCACCCATGGATAACCTTTAGCCCTTATCCAGCTTGTTAACATCGTCTGACTAAAGGGCTTCAACTTAAGCAGATCATCCGACTTGAGGAAGGCCGCTTGATGCTCTACGATGCCCATCAGGATCATATACGTGAGCCTATTCCTCGTGGATATCACCCTCAATTTTCGCCTTAGCCAGCCGACTGAGTCTACTCCGAGCTCGGGAGGAAGCTCCAGCCTTCTTTGGTCGATGCTGTATTCTCCTGCAAGTCCCCTCATCCGATAGCAGACGTAAAGGGCTCCATCGTGCTCTTCCATCCTCCCTAAGATATCCTTGGGAAATCCCTCCTCGTTCCCGGATACCTTGGCATAGGGAAACATCTTAAAAGTCACAATATCCGAAAGAGCTTGGAAGATATCCGAGCCTTCCAATTCTTCGATCACCCTTTTATATCGCCTTAAGGGCATCCTCAAAAACTTGGCCAAGATGATCCTTCCGATAACTTCTGGGTGCAGCAGGTTCGGCCTCCTCCCTATTCCCCCCGTCCGGGACGACACCTCTAACTGACAACTCGCTGCTCGTCGAGCTATATCCTCTCTCTAAGGCTAAAAACATCGGAAGCTAACGGTAATTTATATCTGCCAAGGATAAACAAGATAATAAAGCGTAGAGGGGATGTCAAGGGGTTCTTGACCTTGTGGACGTTATATGTCCTTAGAATCGAGGCAGGAAAAAGCAGAATATTAGGGGGACAGGAAGCTTGGGATGGCTTTCCCCTTTGATAGAGGCTCTCTGCGATGGGATGTCCACTTTTTTGGTACTTGTAGATCTCGACCAACCGCTCGGTCTCGGGGTCCCATCAGTACTCCCAGTTGCATCCCATGAGGAGGTTGGCCGAGTGGTGGGGGACGAGCAGGGCCCCGTGCCTGCGGGCCCGTTCCTGTAAGGGGGTCGACCGATCCTTCGGGATACGCCCCCCACGGGGCCCACGGCCTTGACCCTCACCTCGAACTCCTCCCCCACCCTGAACCGCTCTGGCTCCTCCACGTCCCTCCTCCCGTCATGTGGGCCGCCCACTCGATGGCTTCCAAGATGCTGCTGGGATCGGCCTTTCCCTCCCCAGCGATTTCGAAAGCCGTGCCGTGTCCGGCAGAGGTGCGCACGATGGGGAGGCCGAGGGTTATGTTTACACAGGAGTGGAACGCTAACAATTTCAAAGGGATATGTCCCTGGTCATGCAGCATGGCCACCAGGGCGTCGAACTCTCCCTCACTCGCCCTCCAGAAGCCCGTGTCAGGGGGCAGGGGTCCGCTGACATCCCACCCCTCCTCCCTTGCCCTGCGAACCGCAGGTTCTATCGCCCTCTTTTCTTCATCTCCGAAGAGCCCCTTCTCCCCAACGTGGGGGTTGAGCCCGAGCACGCCAATGCGGGGGCGGGGGAAGCCCATTCGCATAAGCCCTTCCCCCGCCAACCGTATGGTCTCAAGGACCCTCCCCTCCGTTATCATGTCGCAGGCCTCCCTCACGGATACATGGGTAGTCACATGCACCACCTTGAGACCACCTCCCACCAACATCATCCTGTAAGTCCTCGTCCTCGTAAGCTCAGCCAAAAGCTCGGTGTGCCCGGGATAGGGGAGGCCAGCCCGGTGTAACGCCTCCTTGTTCAGGGGGGCGGTTACGATCCCATCTACTCGGCCGGAGAGGGCCAGCTGCACAGCCTCCCGCACGAACTCCACTGCGGCCCGCCCGGCCTCAGGGTGCACTCGTCCCCTTGGGAGGGGGTGAGCCTGTAGCTTATATGGGGCCAATACATCCACCGATCCTGGCTCGAAACTCGCTTCCTCAACGGCCCGGAGGACCCGGATTCCCCGGACCCCCCAGGTCAGGGGCAAGTCCCTCTCCAGGGCCCGGGGGTCCCCCACCACAACAGGCCGGCATATTTGGTATACCTCCTCCCGGGCCAGGGCCTTGAGCACCACCTCCGGTCCAATCCCGGCTACGTCTCCCATGGTGATGGCTAATATGGGGAGGCTCACCGCTGGACCTCCTGTGCCGCCATGTAGGCCCGTATCCCCTCCAGTACGGTCTGCGCCGTCACCTTGAGCACGCCCACCACTGGGACGGCCAACACCATCCCCACTATCCCCATAAGCGACCCGCCGGCCAGCACGGCGAACATCACCACCAAGGGATGCAGGGCCACGCTGCGGGCCATGACCATAGGCTGGACCAAGAGGTTGTCGATCTGCTGTACGATGAGGGCCACCGCTGCGGCCTCCAATACCAACATCCCGGACCCTCCGGTCAAAAGGGCTACCAAGGTGGCGGTAAGGAAGCCGATGAAGGGGCCGAAGTAGGGGATCACGTTGGTCACCCCAGCGATGGCCCCAACTAAGAGGAAGTACGGCAGGTGGATCAGGGCGAATCCCACTGCCGCCAGCACCCCTACGGCCAAGGCCTCTAAAACCTGCCCCCTTATGTACCCCCCTATCTGTCGGTCTATCCGCCACAGGAGGTTTAAGGTCATCTCAAAGTACCGGTTCGGCACCCACTGCACGAAGAGGGTTTTGAACCGGTGCCCGTCCCGGAGGAAGAAGAAGGCCGCAAAGGGCACGATGATCGCTAAGGTAAAGGTGGAGATGAGCCCCTGGACCCACTTCAGTGCTCGTTGCATCAGGGTCTCAACAGTTCTCTGAAACCAGCCACTGACTATATCCACAAACCGATCCCCGGAAAGCCCGGGGACGTACCGGTCTATGCTTTCGGCCAGGTCTATCATCATCCCCCTGAATCTGACCTGATAGATGGGGAAGTCCTGGGCGATCTTCTGGACCTGGTCCCGGACCACGGGGACCAGAACAGCGATTCCCACTCCCAACACGCCCAACATAGCCAGATATAGCAACAAAATGGCGACTGTACGGGACATCCCCATCCCCTCCATGCGGTCCACGATTGGGCTGAGGATATAGGAAAACAGAAAAGCGAACGCTAAGGGAAGGAGAATGCCCTTGAAGACCACGATAGTTCCTATACCCAGGGTAAGCACTATTATGAGGCCGAGGAGCTTACCCCAATGTATCGTCCGGCTCGTGGATTCCCCTTTCACCGTTCTACCTCCGAAACCCTCTTCAACAGTTCGTTGGTCCTGCGCAGGCGCTCCCCGACCAGGCGGGCAAGGGGGAGGACGATCTTGAGCCCAAGCCTCGGGTCCCTCTGGATCAGGTCCATCAGGTCGGGTCTGAATACGCCCCAAAGTTCGGTGGGCTCGGTGGCACGAGCCGTGGCGGATCTGGGGGCTTCGTCTAAAAGGGCCAATTCCCCAAAGAAATCCCCGGCTTCTAAGTGAGTTAGGAGTTGTTCAGAACCGTCCTCGCTCCGCTGGAGGATGTCCACCCCTCCGAAGCGGATTATGTACATCCCCACCCCAGGCTCCCCCTCCCGGAACACCTCTTCACTGGGCCGGTATCGGCGCAGGTGTACGATCTTCTCCAATTTCCTCAGTTCTCCCTTCCTCAACTCGGAGAACACTGGGATCTCTCGCAACCTCTCGGAGAGGGTCTTCTCCTGTCTCCTCTGCCTGAAGAAATTGCTCCAGAGCGGATGCATGGTATCACCTCAGTCGGTAGTAAAAGGTGATCTCCCCGGTTTGGTCCCCCGCATCCGGGGACAAGGAGTTGAAACGCCATTGTTTCAGGGCGGCCACTGCCTCGTTCTCCAACCTGGGCTCCCCCTTGCGCACAGGGTGCACCTCCCCGACCGTGCCGTCGGGCCGTACGGTAAACCACAGAGTGATGACGGCCTCGCTCTGGACCTCCGGAGGGTAGCGGGGGAGGACCTTGTACAGAATGACCCGGTCCTTGACCTCCCCGGTTATGCGGAAGTCCGGCTCGGCCTCCTCGCCCACCTGGGCGGTCTCCGCACCGACGCCCACAGGCGGGCCGACCTCGACCTCCCGTCCCAGGAAGTATCGGCGCTCCCCGATATCCGGGATGACGACCTTCCTTGCTGGCGAGAGCTGGACCCCCACCGGGGGCACAGCGGGAGGGAGCAACGGAAGCCGTTCCTGGGCTGGGGCCGTCAGGGACGGGGGCTCCACCTCGACCTCGGACCCGGGACGGCCCCCTTCCCATATCGTCCCTCCCCTCTCCCACCCCTCAACTGCTACACGGCCTAAGTGTAGCTCTACCACCTCAGGTGCCTCCGGCCGGACCTCTACGGGCGTCCGGTACAGAACCCAGGTCAGGAGTAGATGTCCGGCCAAGGAGAGCAGCCCGGCCGTGTGCAGGGGCCTGAGGGTTGTCCGATCGCTTGTCCGCATAATATATCTCTGAGGTTATAAAGTCCTTATCTACTCCGGTAATTTAAGGTTTTTACAGGGAGCTGTCAACAGCCTCTCGACAGAGGCCTGAAGTTGTGGCAAATTGCAGAGAAAAAAAGAGGAGCCATGTCGGTGAGTGCTTCCTTCATGAGGAAACTTGCGACAGACCAAAGGTGACGGATAGGCTCATAAGGTTTGAGCTCAGGGGAGAAGAGATAAATCTCTTTGCGAGGGCGAGGAAGGAGGGCAAGGAGGTTATGCTGGTCGGGGAGGCGGTCCTGAGGTCGGACGACAGGGATAAGCTAAGGAAGATAAAAAGGAAGGTCGAGCTTGTCTCGCAGGAGTATGGTGTAGAGGTCCTGCCAATAGTGGTGACGCATTTTGCCACATCTAACGGCTCTCAGGGTTTCAGGATGTACCTGTATATCTGCCCCTGGTTTATGGCGGACATCAGGTCCTCAACGCGGTATATGCCGTAAGCACGATGCGCACGCTCTTGGTAGAGATCCTCTGGGCCTCGGCCAGCACCTCGGGCTCGCCCTCGACGAAAAGCAGAGTGTACCGTTCCATACTACTGCCCCATTCTGAAAGGCCTGTGAGCTCTGTACTCCCGAAGTTGGGCCTCTATCCTGCGGGCTAAGTCCTCTCTGCCGAATGAGCGGGCCTTTGTGAGGGCATCCCGGGCGGTCCGCACGGCCTCCTCGAATCTGCCGGCCTCCGCATAGGCTGCTGCGAGCACCCCCAACGCCTCCGGGCTCCGACCCCCGGAGGCCCGGCAGACGCCTTCGGATAAGCGTATTGCCTCTTCGCCATCTCTGAGCTTCGGGTCCGGACAGGTGGCCAACAGCCAGGCCAGGTTCAGTTGAGTGCGCAGGTTATCCGGATTTCGGGCCAGGTATTCCCTGAGCAGGACCTCGGCCTCCCGGAAGCGCCCCCGTCCGGCCAGGGTCATAGTCAGGTTGTCCCAGGCCTTGTCCTGGTCGGGCCTTATGCGGATGGCCTTCCTGAACTGGGATATGGCCTCCTCCACCTTCCCCTGCCGGAGGAGGGCTATGCCAAGATTGTTGCGGGCCTCTGCGAAGTCAGGTCGGAAGC
Source organism: Candidatus Latescibacterota bacterium (assembly GCA_012962735.1). Classification (GTDB taxonomy): domain Bacteria; phylum Latescibacterota; class 4484-107; order B68-G9; family B68-G9; genus B68-G9. Next base: position 3,332 of record DTXA01000081.1, on the reverse strand, counting down.
GGATGGCTTCTTTGAACTGGGATATGGCCTCCTCTGTTTTGCCCTGTTGCAGTAAGAGGTTGCCCAGGGTGTAGTGAGGCTCTGCGAAATCAGGCCGGAGCCTGATGGCCTGGCGGAATTCCTCCTCGGCTTCTTTTAACTTCCCCTGATGTATCAGTATATTCCCCAAATTATTGTGCACTCCAGCATTGCGTGGGTCGGATTCGAGGGCCTGCCGGTAATGCCGGACCGCCCGGGCCAACATCCTCGGGTTCCGGCCCCCCATTCGGTCGTATAGGAAACCCAGGACGCTGTGGGCAGAGGCGCTTTGGGGGTCCAGTTCTACGGCCTTGCGGGCTGCCTTCAGGGCCTCCCCGTAGGCCCCGGATTTACAGGTTATCATGGAGTATACAGCCCAGGCGTAGCTCCAGGAGGAGAGGTGTCGGAGCGCGGAGGCAACCTTCTCCCCGGCCTCCTTCAGCCTTCCTTCTTGGGAGAGGCAGATGCCCGCTTCCATCTGGACTATGGGGTCCTCCGGAAGGCGTTCGCTGATTTGAAATATCTCTCGGCGGACCGGGGCCTCCCGCACGTCCTCGAGCGCATACCTGAGCCACTCGGGCTGGGGGGGGGAGATCGTAAGGACGGTCTCAGGTGGGGAGGAGGCTGTCCGGGCTATCTCCTCCCGCATCCGTATGGCTCCCGAGTGGTCCGGCTCTACCCTGAGGGCATAGTCGATGATACTTCCCGCTGCCCTGAGGTATCCTTTCCGGAGCCAGATCTCGGCAAGGAGGGCTATGGCTTCGGTGTTGTACGGGTTCGCAGTCAGAACCCTGCCCAAGGCGTCCTCGGCGTGGTCCAGAGCCCCGACCCTCCGGAAGAGCTCGGCCTGGGCCATTTCATAGTCCTGAAATTGTATTCCCACATCCTCCCCCCTGCCCATCCTCAGATGCACGGCCGAAGCCATATACTCGCCATTACGGGAGTAATACCTGGACATATCCCGACAGGACTGTTGGACTTGGGATATCCAGGGCGAGAAGAGAAAAGTTAAGGCTTTCTTTAAATTCTCCCTGCGCAGGTAGGCCTCTCCAAGCTTAAGGGATGCGGATTCGCAGGGGTGGAGGCGGTAGACGTAATCCCAGTAGGAAAGGTCCGTGCGGGAGATGTGGTTCAACCTCGCCTGCGAGACTCCGTAGTAGGCCACCAAGGCCCCACCCATGGCCAAGGCCAAGACCCTCCTGCGGGCTAAGAGCAGGTCGACTGCCCCTCCGATGACCAGAGCAAGTCCGACAGATGGGAGGTATAGGTACGGCCAGGAAAGGTATTCCTCCACGCTGTTCCAGGCTGTGGAGAGAAACGGCACCATGCCGCAGTAGGCCCACAAAACCCCGAGCCCAGCCCAGCTCCTGCGGGCGGCCCATATCCCGAACCTCAGGACTGCGAGGTTTACGGCTCCCCAGAGCAGGAACTTGGGATGAAAGAACCGGAATATCCGCTCGGCGGCCTCGTAGAGGACCATCGGGACCCCAGCTCCTGCCAACAGACCTTTAAGGTAAAGCCCTGTGGCTCCGACAACCGAGAAGAAGCTATACCACCCCGAGCCTTCGGCGAAGGAGAGGTGCTGGTAGTGGAGGGGATGGGGCTTGTAGTACAGCCAGAACGGGGAGAGGATAGCTAAGGGGCCTAAGAAGGGGAGGGGACGGAGGAAAGCCGACCTTAAGGGGTGCCTTCGGTACAAGCCTTCGTAGGCCAAGAGGAAGAGGGGAAGGGCGGCCCCGGCCTTGCAGGTCAGGAGGCTCAGGAGGAAGAGCCCCAGGGAGGCCGCATACCATCTTTTCCCTCCTGAACGGTCGAAGGCCAGGTACGCCCTCAGGGAGCCGAGCAGGAAGGACAATCCTGAAAGATAGTGGAAGTTGCCGGCCTGGCCGAAGACCACCGAGCCCAGGGGGTGCAGGGCGAAGGCGAAGGCGGCTAAAAGGGTAGTACTTGTGTGGCGGGCAAAGCCTTTGGCTATGGAGAACACCAAGAGGGCGTTGATGAGGTGTACACAGAGGAAAAAGGCCCGCCAGAAGGGCGTGGCGTCCGCCGGAAAGAACGTTTTCAGGACGGCCAAGATCGCGTATCCCGACGGCCGGAAGTGGCCTCCCGTGAACATGAGGAAGTCCCGGGAGAACAGGGTAGAAAGGTTCTTCCACCAGGAGAGGAGCGGCAGACGCAGCACGCTTTCGGGGTCGGTCACCAAACCCGGGGAAGTAAGATACCAAACCGAGGTGGCCGCCAGCGCCAAGACCACCCCGAACAGGGCACAGAGGTAAGGACGTTTCCACATAGCTTATCCTCCCTGTACAGCTACGGCCGGGCGTTCCACCCGGATCGCCTCGTAAAGGCCCCGCTCAGGGATGGGAGGCCTGTGGGCCACGAACTCGGGAATGTTGTAACTGGCCAGAGGCGGGTCCTTGACCGGCAGGCGCACGGCCGGGTGGGCGTGGCCCTCCTCGTCTATGTAGGTGAAATAGAGCCGGGCGTAAATGCCATCGTCCCGCTTGCTGGCGAAGACAAGCCACTTAGAGTTGGAGGACCAACTGTGCCAGGAGTCGGCGGCGAAATCGACGTTGCACTCCAAGAGTTGGGCAGGTCCCTTGAGGTCCGAATGCATTATATATATGTCGCTGGAGGACTTTATCAGAGAGCCTCCGCCCGACCGGCAGAACGAGAACCAATTCCCGTCCGGGGAGAAGCGGGGGTAGTAGTTGCTCCTGCCGTTCTGGGAGGCGTCGGGTATGGGCTCAGGCGTCCCCCCCTTGCCGCCGTTGAAGGGCACCACGAACAAGTCATACTTCACCCGGGCCGGATGGAACCCCGCAGGTGCGGCCGCAAACACCAGGGAGTCCCCGCTCGGGGTCCAACGGGGGTAGATCTCCAAAAGGTCGGGCTCGGAAGCACCGGACAGTAGATATGCGGTGTTCCGGGACAGGTCGTAGATGGCTATGTCTGAGGTGGGCTCCCCGGCGAACTGGGTCTCGTAGACCACAGGATGAAGGGTGACGAGCTGCTGGTTGGCGGAGAAAGCGAGCTTCTCGCCGTCGGGGGACCATGACAGGAAGGTGCTCATCTGGATGGAGAAGGGCAGGCGCACCTTCCAGCCCTCGCGGGATACTATGTCGTATATTCCGAGATATACCCTTAAGTCGTAATTCCCCTCGGCCATGTACCGCACCTGGATGGCGAGTTTCCCCTCGTCCCCAAGCTTCGAGGAGAAGGTGTGGCAGTTGAAGCAGTACTTCCGGCGGGCTAAGATAAACGGGCGCTCTTCGAAGCTTCGTATGTCCCTCACGAAGGTATCGGGGGTCTTG